>NZ_JBFAKW010000143.1:0-22823 GCF_040655955.1 Streptomyces sp. NPDC050263
CGACACACCCCACCCAACGCCACACCCCGGCCCGAGGACACCCCCGGACCGGTCACACCATACGAATCAACGACCCGCGAAGTACGGGCCTAGAGTTGGAGGCACGACGGCAGAAGGGGGACGCGGCGGTGAAGCGCTTCGAACGGCTCCAACAGATCCGACGGATGGACCCGTACCAGGACGCGTTCGAGATCTACCGGCTCACATCGGCGTACGAGTTCCCGTGGGACTTCACCCGCGCCCTGGAGCTGGCCCTGTACCGCACGTACGCCGTGCCGAGCATCGGGCGTCTGCTCGCGGAGACGGCGGAGCTCACGGACCGCCCCCAGAAGCGCTACGACGACACCGTGCTCCTGCTCGACGCCGTCGTCGAGCACGGCTTCGACAGCGAACAGGGGCGTACGGCAGTCCGGCGCATGAACAAGATGCACCGCAGTTACGACATCGGCAACGACGACATGCGGTACGTGCTGTGCACCTTCGTCGTGATGCCCAAGCGGTGGATCGACGCCTACGGGTGGCGCAGGCTGTCACGCCACGAGATCGTCGCCTGTGCCGAGTACTACCGCGCCCTGGGGCACCGCATGGGCATCAAGGACATCCCCGGGACCTACGAGGAGTTCGAGACCTGCCTCGACGCCTACGAAGAGGTCCACTTCGCCTGGGACGAGGATGCGCGACGGGTTTCGGACGCCACCCTCGCCCTGATGGCCTCCTTGTATCCGAAGCCGCTGGCGCCTGTCCTGCGCGGCGCCACGCTCGCCCTGCTCGACGAACCGCTGCTCAATGCCTTCCGGTACACCCCGTCGGCCCCCGTCATCCGCACGCTGGTGCGCGGAGCGGTACGCGCGCGTGGACGCGCGGTGCGACTGCTGCCGCCGCGCCGGGCGCCCCACCACGCGCGACAGAACCGGGAGATCAAGGGCTACCCGAACGGCTATCTGTTGGGCGAACTGGGCACCCGCCCGGTGCCCGGTGCCCGCGGCTGCCCGGTACGGCACAGGGACGGGTGAGCCACCCCGTGGCCTGCCGCCTGGGGGAAAACGATGCAGCAGACAGAGTTCGACGGCGGAGGCGGCTGTGCCCGGTGGACCGAGACACGGGGTGCGGAACCCGCGCGCGTGTACGTGCACGGGCTGGGGGCGGCCTCGACCGTCCACCACGCGCATGTGGCGGCCCGTCCGGAACTCGCCGGCCGGCGCAGCCTGTTCGTGGACCTGCCCGGCCACGGCTTCAGTGACCGCCCCGCGGACTTCGGCTGCACGCT
Organism: Streptomyces sp. NPDC050263; assembly: GCF_040655955.1. Taxonomy (NCBI): domain Bacteria; kingdom Bacillati; phylum Actinomycetota; class Actinomycetes; order Kitasatosporales; family Streptomycetaceae; genus Streptomyces; species Streptomyces sp. NPDC050263. The sequence continues at coordinate 1,268 of NZ_JBFAKW010000143.1, forward strand.
CGAGGAGCACGCCGACGCCCTGGCGGCCGCGCTGGACCCGGCGGACGTGACCGGTGCCGAGCTGGTCGCCCACAGCATGGGTGGCTCCGTGGGCGTCGTCCTCGCCCATCGTCGGCCAGACCTGGTCGTGCGGCTCGTGCTCAGAGAGGCCAATCCTGACGCCTTCCCGCCGCCCACCGCGGGCAGCAGCGGCATCGTCGCGTACACGGAGGACGAGTTCGTCGACGGCGGGTACGCGCGTGTGCTGGACGAGATCGGGGCCGTTGTGGGCCGCGACCGTGCGGCTGGCCGACCCCCGCGCCCTGGATGGCGGCGCCGTCGGACTCAGGCGTGGATCCGACCCGGTCATGCGCGAGATCCTGACCGGACTGAAGACGGTCGAGCGCGTCTGTCCGCCGGGGGAGCTCACCGGCGAGCGCGATGGAGCCGACACCCTGGAGGCTGCGGGCGTGCGCGTGGTGACAGGGCCGGGCGCGGGCCACAACGTCATGTTCGACAACCCCGACGCGTTCGTGCGGGCGGTCGCCGGAGAGGCGTGAGCCTCAGCCCTCTCGACGAGCCTCAGCCCCCTCCCGGCGAGTCTCAGCCCACACGGACGGCCAGGGCCAGAAAGCGGGCGTCCTCGTCGACGTACGACGTCATACGCCACCCCGAACCGGCCAGCAGCGGGCGGAGATTGGACTCCGCCCGCTGGTCCTCCGGGGTGATCCGCCGCCCCTGGCGGGCCGCGAGCGCCGCCCTGCCGATCGGGTGGAACAGCGTCAGTGTGCCGCCCGGGCGCACCACGCGCGCCAGTTCCCGCAGGTTCTCCGCCGGGCGCGGCAGATGGGCGATGAGGCCCGCTGCGAAGACCGCGTCCAGCGACTCCGAGCGAAGCGGCAGCGCGGCGACGTCGGCGAGCACCAGCAGCCCGTCGCGGTCGCGTTCCGCGCGTACGGCGGCCTCCAGCATGGCCGGGGTCAGGTCGGCCCCGACGACCACTCCCGAGCGCCCCACGGCGGCACGCAGCGCCGGCAGGGCGCGTCCTGTGCCGCAGCCGGCGTCCAGCACGCGGTCCCCTTCGCGCAGACCGAGTTCGCCGACCGCGGACGCGTAGGCCGGACCGTCGTCGGGGAACCGGCTGTCCCAGTCCGCCGCGCGGGCGGCGAAGAACTCCTGAACGTGTGTGTGGTCGTCGCTCATGCTCCGCATGATCCCTCACCGGCACGGATGATGCCCCGGCGCACATGTTCGAGCGTGACCCGATCGTTCCGGCGTACTTCTGCGCCACTTTCCGACACCTTTCGAAATGCGCCCCCTTTGTGCTCCCGTGCCCCCGCTAGCGTCCCGTGGCCATGGGACACCTGGACCACGCAGCCTTCGGCTGGCTGACCCCCGTGCTGTCGTACGTGATGGCCTGCATCGGCGCGGCCCTCGGGCTGCGCTGCACCGTGCGCGCGCTCGGTGCCACCGGACGCTCGCGCCGCAACTGGCTGATCACCGCTGCCTCGGCGATCGCCACCGGCATCTGGACCATGCACTTCGTGGCCATGCTCGGCTTCGGCGTCAGCGGCACCGACATCCGCTACGACGTTCCGCTGACCGTGCTCAGCCTCCTCGTCGCCATGATCGTCGTCTGCGCCGGCGTCTTCGCCGTCGGCCACAGCCGGGAACGCACGCGCGCGTTGCTGATCGGCGGGCTCACCACCGGCCTGGGAGTGGCGAGCATGCACTACCTGGGCATGGCCGCGGTCCGGCTGCACGGCGACGTGACCTACGACCCGGTGCGCGTCGCGCTCTCCGTCCTGATCGCGGTCGTCGCGGCGACCGCCGCCCTCTGGGCCGCCCTCAACATCAAGTCGCCGATCGCGGTCACACTCGCCTCCCTCGTCATGGGAGCGGCGGTGAGCAGCATGCACTACACGGGGATGTTCGCGGTGAGCGTCCATGTCACGCCTTCCGGCGACGCGCTGCCCGGGGCCACGGCGATGCAGTTCATCTTCCCCCTCGCCGTCGGCCTCGGGTCCTACCTCTTCCTGACCTCGGCCTTCGTCGCACTGTCGCCCACCACAGGAGAGCGTGAGGCGTCCGCCTCGGCACAGCAACCGGTGGAGAGCCGCACCGGCCGACAGCAGGCCCGCACCGTCTGACCGCACCGGCGGCACGGCACATCCCCCGTACCGCTTCCGACGTACCACTTCCGAGCGAGGAGGCCATGCGTACACCCCGTAGGACCCCGACGGCAGGCGCCGACGCGCCGCCCCCCACGCGCGGGCGCCGCGCCCACGCCGGACCCCCCGCCGACGAGGGCCCGGACGAGCAGGCGGACACCTCGGCGGACGCGATACCCCCGCGCGCGGAACGCCTGCGGCTCCGGCCTCGCACCGTGCGCGCCAAGATCGTCTGTCTGCTGATGGTGCCGGTCGTCTCCCTGCTGGCACTGTGGGCGTACGCCACCGTCACCACCGCGCAGGACATCTCCCGGCTGCGCCAGTTGCAGCGCGTGGACTCCCAGGTCCGTGCGCCCGTCGCGGCCGCGGTGGCCGCCCTGCAGACCGAACGGGCGGCCGCCGTCCGGTACGCCACGCGCCCCGTCCCCGGACAGGACGGCGACCTCAGGACCCTCGCCGAACGCACGGACCGCGCGGTGGCCGAACTGCGGCTCGGCGACGACAGCACCGTCGCCGACGGCCAGGACCTGCCCACGGGAGTCGCCCAGCGGCTCGAGACATTCGTCTCCGGGGCCGAGCGCCTCCCCTCCCTGCGGACCGCGGTGCTCGACGGCAGCACCGGCTGGGAGGAGACGTACGGCCGCTACACGAGCACGATCTCGGCGGCCTTCTCGGTCGGCGGCGCCCTCTCCGGCGTCCAGGACGCCGAACTCGGCTCGGACGCGCGCGTGCTGCTCGAGTTCTCCCGCGCGGGAGAGGCACTGGCCCAGGAGGACGTCGTGCTCGCCGGCGCACGCCTGGCCGGACGCCTCGACGGTGAACGCCTGCGGCTGTTCACCGGCGCCGTCGACACGCGCCGCGCCCTGACCGAATCGGCCGTCGCGGACCTGCGTGGCCCCGAACGCACCGCCTGGCAGCGACTTGCCGCCGGCAGCGCCTACGCCGCCCTGTACGCCGCCGAGGAGAAGGCGCTCGCAGGCCGACCGGGCGCGAAGGCGATCGCGGCTGCTCCGGCGAGCACCTGGGACAAGGCCCAGGCGCGCGTGCAGAACGGGATGCGGACCATCGAGGCGGACGCCGGACACGGCGTCGCCGACCGCGCCGACCCGCTCACCCGCGGTCTGCTCACCCCGGCCGGCGCCGCGGTCCTGTTGGGCCTCGCCGCCGTCGTCGCCTCGCTCGTCATCTCCGTGCGCATCGGCCGTGGACTCGTCGTCGAACTGGTCAGCCTGCGCAACAGCGCCCTGGAGATCGCCAGGCGCAAACTCCCGGAGGCCATGCGGAAACTGCGCGCCGGGGAGGAGATCGACGTCCGTGCCGAGGCCCCGCCCGGACCCCCGTCCGAGGACGAGACCGGTCAGGTCGCCGAGGCTCTGGGCACCGTGCACCGCGCCGCGCTGCGGGCCGCCGTGGAGCGCGCCGAACTCGCCAGCGGCATCTCCGGGGTGTTCGTCAACCTCGCCCGCCGCAGCCAGATCCTCGTCCACCGCCAGTTGAGCCTCCTGGACAGCATGGAACGCCGCTCCGACGATCCGAACGAGCTGAGCGACCTCTTCCGGCTCGACCACCTCACCACGCGCATGCGACGCCACGCGGAGAGCCTGATCATCCTCTCCGGGGCGGCGCCCGGCCGGGCCTGGCGCATGCCGGTCTCCCTCACCAACGTGATCCGAGCGGCCGTCTCCGAGGTCGAGGACTACGCGCGCGTGGAGGTACGACAGCTCCCGGAGGCAGGCGTCATCGGCACCGCCGTCGCCGACCTCACCCACCTGCTCGCCGAACTCGTCGAGAACGCCGCCCAGTTCTCACCCCCGCACACGCGTGTGCGGGTCACCGGCGAACCCGTCGGCAACGGATACGCCGTCGAGGTCGAGGACCGAGGCCTCGGCATGGGCAAGGAGACCCTCACCGAGGCCAACCGGCGCATCGCGCAGTCCGAGGCCCTCGACCTGTTCGACAGCGACCGGCTCGGCCTGTTCGTGGTCAGCAGGCTCGCCGCCCGCCACGGCGTCAAGGTGCACCTGCGGACCTCGCCCTACGGCGGCACCACGGCAGTCGTCCTGCTGCCGACGGCCCTGCTGCACAACGGAAAGCCGGAACGTTCCGCCCGTGAGGCGGCGGAGATCCGGCAGCAGTCCTCGGAACGCGAGTACGCGCGCGTGCCCGCAGCCGACCACAACGCCGACGGCCGCACCGCCAAGAGCCGCACCGCCGCCGACCGGAACGCCCGCGACCGGAACGCCCCCGACGGATACGCCTCCGACCGGCACCAGGAGGCCGTCCCCGCCGCCGCCGACCGCCCCGCGCTGGTGGCCCCCGTCCGGGCCGCCGCGGAACGGGTGGCGGCCGACCCCCCGCCTCCCGGAGTGACCGCCTTGCGCCTGCACCGCCCCCCGGACGACTCCGAAGGATCGGACGACCTTCCGCGCCGGGTACGACAGGCCAGTCTCGCCCCTCAGCTGCGCCGCCGCCCCTCCGAGGAGCCGGCCAAGGCGAGCTCCCCGCGCGGGGACGAAGGGCGTACCCCCGAGGTCGTACGAGACCGGATGGCCGCCTACCGGGACGGCTGGGCCCGGGGCGGCGGCAGGCAGTCCGGCCGCCGAGCCACCCCGGATCCCGCACCGGGCAGTGAGAGCAGTGAAGGAGACCCCGCATGATCCAGGACCCGAGCACGAGGTCGGCCCAGCGGTCCGGCGAACTCGACTGGCTGCTGGACGACTTGGTGATGCGCGTGAGCGAGGTGCGGCACGCCGTGGTGCTGTCCAACGACGGCCTCGCCGTCGGCGCGTCGGGCGACCTCAGACGGGAGGACGCCGAACACCTCGCCGCCGTCGCCTCCGGCTTCCACAGCCTCGCCAAGGGCGCGGGCCGGCACTTCGGCGTCGGCGGCGTGCGCCAGACCATGGTGGAGATGGACGACGGCTTCCTCTTCGTGGCCGCAGCGGGCGACGGCTCCTGCCTGGCCGTCCTCACCGCGGTGACGGCCGACATCGGCCTGGTCGCCTACGAGATGGCGCGCCTGGTCAAGCGGGTCGGAGAGCACCTCTACACGCCGACCCGCCTCGCCGCGCGGCCGCCCGTCACCGGATGAGGCAAGAGAGCGACCCGCGCAGATGACCGAGGACACGACCGGCGCCCCGCCCGAGCTGGGCAGCCAGTGGTACGACAGCGAGGCCGGACCGCTGGTCCGCCCCTACGCCATGACGGGCGGACGCACGAAACCCGGTCCCACCGGAGTGCGCTTCGACCTGATCGCCCTGGTCACCCTGGACCCGGGCGCGCCCGGCACGGACGGCATGGCCATCGGGCCGGAGCACCGCACCCTCATCGACCTGTGTCGCCCGGAGACGCAGTCCGTCGCCGAACTCTCGGCGGGCTCGGACCTTCCCGTGGGCGTGGTCAGGGTGCTCCTCGGAGACCTGCTGGAACTCGGCTGCGTCACCGTCAGCCGTCCGGTCCCGCCCGCGCAGTTGCCCGACGAACGGATTCTGCGCGAGGTCATCGAGGGGCTGCGAGCGCTGTAGATGAACGTTCAGACCCGACTTGTGCATGCCTTCTGCCGTTGCCGACACGACCGAGAGAAGTGATCCATGGTCTCCGAGCACTCCGACGCCACGGGCGGCGAGACGGCGCCCCTCGCGTTGAAGATTCTGGTCGCCGGCGGGTTCGGCGTGGGCAAGACCACCATGGTGGGCGCGGTCAGCGAGATCAAGCCGCTGCGCACCGAGGAACTGCTCAGTGAGGCCGGGCAGTTGGTGGACGACACCGACGGCGTGGACCAGAAGGTCACGACGACCGTCGCCATGGACTTCGGCCGCATCACCATCCGCTCCGGCCTCTCCCTCTACCTGTTCGGAACCCCCGGCCAGGACCGCTTCTGGTTCCTCTGGGACGAGTTGTCACAGGGGGCCCTGGGAGCGGTGGTCCTGGCCGACACCAGGCGACTGGAGGACTGCTTTCCCGCGGTGGACTACTTCGAGCACCGCCACATTCCGTTCGTGGTGGCGGTCAACTGCTTCGCGGGCACGCGGACATACGGCGCCCAGGACGTCTCGCGCGCCCTCGACCTCGACGGAGGCACCCCCGTCGTCCTGTGCGACGCCCGTGATCGCGATTCGGGGAAGGAGGTGCTGATCCGGCTGGTCGAGTACGCCGGGCGGATGCACACCGCCCGGCTGCTCGACTCCGTGGGCTGACGTCGCCGCCGGCCCGCTCCGGTCATCCTCCACGCCATGCCGCCGTCCTCCTTGCTCCGGCGGCAGGGACTGGGGAAGGCTGGTGGTCAGATTCTCCGGCGAGGTGGAGGATCACACGGGGACACGTCACACGGGGAGTGGGACATGGCGCAGAACCAGGGGCTGGGCTGGCTGTTGGACGATCTGACCGAGCGCGTCGACCATGTGCGGCACGCGCTCGTCCTGTCCAACGACGGGCTGGTGGCGGGCGCGAGCACAGGACTGCGCAGGGAGGACGCGGAGCACCTCGCCGCCGTGTCGTCCGGACTGCACAGCCTGGCCAAGGGATCCGGCCGTCACTTCAGCGCGGGCCGAGTGCGCCAGACGATGATCGAGTTCGACGACGCGGTGCTCTTCGTCACCGCCGCGGGCACCGGCAGCTGTCTGTGCGTGCTCAGCGGAGCCGAGGCCGACATGGGCCAGATCGCCTACGAGATGACCCTGCTCGTCAACCGGGTCGGCGAGCACCTCACCGTGGACCCCCGGCTACCCGAGCGTGCGCCGCTGACAGACCTCTGACCAGCGTTTTTCTTCTTCCCCGTGGAGTTATCCACAGGCTCGCCACGAGATCGGCGATTCCGGCTACGGTTTTTTCCGAGGCCACCGCGGACAGCGCGGGCCTGTTTCGCTCCACTTCACTCCACGGGGGAGATCGATCATGTCCGGCAACACCGTCACACCACCACACGCTGTTTCCTGCACGCCGAGCCGAGCGGCGCGGGAACTGGATCTGAAGCGAAGCGAGTTCGACCTCGCCGTGCATCTCGGACGCATCAGGACAGTGCCCGACGAAGGCGGAGGAGGCCGCAGGGTGGTCCGGGCGGAGATCGACCGACTGCGTTCGGAACCCGGCTTCCCCGAGACACTGCGCGAGAGCGTGCTGGCCGTGGGCACCGGCGAGGGCGCCGCCATCCTGGAGGTGCCCCCCACCCGGTTCACCCGCCTCGCCCGGCTGGGGCTGGTGGTCCCCGTCAAGTTCTACCTCAACCGGTACCGGGCCGTCGTCTGGCTGTATCTCGCCGACGAACTACGGCAGTTCGCCTCCGACAAGACCAACGCGTTCCTGCTCACCGGCCGGACACCCGAGGTGTTGCGCAGCCAACTGGCCGCGGGCGTCGACCTGCGGTCGAGGAATTGGCGGGGCCGCCACCTGGGCTTCCTGCTCCGCCAGGCCGACGGCCCCTGGCAGCACGCCGGAGCTCTGGCCGGGTTCCTCGACCCGCTCCAGGTCGCGGAGATCGTCAAGGACCCCTACGAGCGCGCCCACCTGAACAGGTTCCGGCCGGGACCGCCGGCCCACGGCGCTCCCGGAACACCGGCCGCGCACCTCGTCGAGAAGATCATGACGGCGGACGACCCCGACGAGATCGCCTGGCTCCGGTCCGACCTGGCGAACACCCTGGACGAGGCCCGCGCCGACCAGCCCGCACCGCGCCCCGCACGGAAACCGGCCGTGTCGGGTCCCGCGCCGAATCCCGTCCCACCGCACAAGCCGAAGCAGCCGAAGCAGCCGGAGACGCCCGACGCGCCCGACGTGCCGGTCGCACCCGAAGAGCCGGACCGGCCGACGCGCGGTCTGCTGAGCTGGCTACGCCGTCGGAACGCGTGACCCACAGGATCTACATCTAGAGCGCCCGGAACAGCCCCTCCTGGACGACCGACACCAGCAGACGTCCCTCGAGGTCGTAGATGCGCCCGCGGGCCAGACCGCGTCCTCCGGTGGCGATCGGCGACTCCTGGTCGTACAGGAACCACTCGTCCGTGCGGAACGGCCGATGGAACCACATGGCGTGGTCCAGGGAAGCCATGTCGAAGTTCCGCGGCCCCCACAAGGGCTCGACCGGCAGGCGGACGGCGTCCAGGAGGGTCATGTCACTGGCGTACGTGAGCGCGCAGGTGTGGACGAGCGGGTCGTCGCCGAGCGGCCCGACCGCGCGCATCCACACGGCGCTGCGCGGCTCGGCTTCCTTGACGTCCGCGGCGCTCCAGCGCAGCCGGTCCGCGTACCGGATGTCGAAGGGCTGACGGCGCGCCATGCGCTCCAACTGCTCCGGCAACGCGCCCAGATGCTCCCGGATCTCCTCCGCCACCGTCGGCAGGGACTCCGGGTCCGGGACCTCGCGGGCCGGCGGCAGCTGGTGCTCGAAAGGACCTACCTCAGGCTTGTGAAAGGAGGCGGTGAGATTGAAGATCGTGCGCCCCTGCTGCACGGCGGTGACCCGGCGGGTCGTGAACGACCGCCCGTCCCGCACCCGTTCGACCTGGTACACGATCGGCACACCCGGCCGGCCCGGGCGAAGGAAGTACGCGTGCAGCGAGTGCACAGGCCGGTCGCCGTCGGTGGTCCGGCCCGCCGCGACCAGCGCCTGGCCCGCCACCTGGCCGCCGAAGACCCGCTGGAGGGACTCCTGCGGGCTGCGGCCCCGGAAGATGTTGACCTCGATCTGCTCCAGGTCGAGCAGGTCGACGAGCCTCTCAGCCGGATTCGTCATCGGTGCGCTTCTCCTGTGCCTGCTTCGCCGTCTGTTCCTGTGCTGTCGCTTCCCGCGTTTCCTGCGCTCACAACTGGCCGACGGACGTGACGCGGACGACCGCGCGGCTCTCGGCGTCGGAGGCCGTGAGGTCGACCTCCGCACTGATGCCCCAGTCGTGGTCGTCGTTCGGGTCGTCGAAGATCTGACGGACGCGCCACAGCGCGTTCTGCGGCTCCTCCTGGATGACGAGCAGCTTGGGTCCCCGGGCGTCCGGGCCGGTACCGAGGTCGTCGTACTCGTCCCAGTACTTGTCCATCGCCTCGCCCCACGCGTCGGCGTCCCAACCGGCCTCGGCGTCCATCTCGCCGAGTTGGTCGACATGGTCGAGTGCGGCGAGCTCGACACGGCGGAACATCGCGTTGCGGACCAGGACCCGGAAGGCCCGCGCGTTGGCCGTGACCGGCTTGACCTCGTCGGCCTTCTCCTGCGCCTCCTCGGCCGTCATCTCCTCCGGGTTGGCGAGCTGCTCCCACTCGTCCAGCAGGCTCGAGTCCACCTGCCGCACCATCTCGCCCAGCCACTGGACGAGATCCTGGAGATCCTCCGACTTGAGGTCGTCCGGGACGGTGTGGTCGAGGGCCTTGTAGGCGCTGGCGAGGTAGCGCAGCACGATGCCTTCGGTGCGCGCCAGTTCGTAGTGCGAGACCAGCTCGGTGAAGGACATCGCCCGCTCGTACATGTCGCGGATGACGGACTTCGGCGACAGCGGATGGTCACCGACCCACGGGTGGCTCTTGCGGTACGTGTTGTATGCGTGGAAGAGCAGCTCCTCCAAAGGCTTCGGGTACGAGACGTCCTGGAGGCGCTCCATGCGCTCCTCGTACTCGACGCCGTCCGCCTTCATCACGGCCACCGCCTCGCCGCGTGCCTTGTTCTGCTGCGCGGCCAGGATCTGGCGCGGATCGTCCAGCGTGGACTCCACGACGGAGACCATGTCGAGAGCGTAGGAGGGCGACTCCGGGTCCAGCAGCTCGAACGCGGCCAGCGCGAAGGTGGACAGCGGCTGGTTCAGTGCGAAGTCCTGCTGAAGGTCCACGGTGAGGCGGACGATGCGGCCCGTGGGGTCCGGCTCGTCGAGCTTTTCGATGATGCCGCCGTCCAGCAGCGAGCGGTAGATCGCGATCGCTCGCCGGATGTGCCGCAGCTGCTGCTTGCGCGGCTCGTGGTTGTCCTCCAGCAGGTGCCGCATCGCCTCGAAGGCGTTTCCGGGGCGGGCGATCACCGACAGCAGCATCGTGTGCGTCACGCGGAAGCGGGAGGTCAGCGGCTCCGGCTCGGACTCGATGAGCTTGTCGAAGGTGTTCTCCGTCCAGCCCACGAAGCCTTCCGGCGCCTTCTTGCGCACCACCTTGCGGCGCTTCTTCGGGTCGTCGCCCGCTTTGGAGAGGGCCTTCTCGTTCTCGATGACGTGCTCGGGCGCCTGCGCGACCACCAGGCCCGCCGTGTCGAAGCCGGCCCGGCCGGCCCGGCCCGCGATCTGGTGGAACTCACGGGCCCGCAGGGTCCGCACCCGGTTGCCGTCGTACTTGGTCAGCGCCGTGAACAGCACCGTGCGGATCGGCACGTTGACGCCGACGCCGAGCGTGTCCGTACCGCAGATCACCTTCAACAGCCCGGCCTGGGCGAGCTTCTCCACGAGGCGCCGGTACTTGGGCAGCATGCCGGCGTGGTGGACGCCGATGCCGTGTCGCACGTAACGCGAGAGGTTCTGGCCGAACTTCGTGGTGAAGCGGAAGTTGCCGATCAGGTCGGCGATGCGCTCCTTCTCCTCGCGCGAGCACATGTTGATGCTCATCAGCGCCTGCGCCCGCTCCACCGCCTGCGCCTGGGTGAAGTGCACGATGTAGACGGGCGCCTGCCTCGTGTCCAGCAGGTCGGTGAGCGTCTCCGTCATCGGGGTGTACCGGTACTCGTAGGACAGCGGCACGGGCCGGGTCGCCGAGCGGACCACCGCCGTGGGCCGGCCGGTGCGCCGGGTGAGGTCCTTCTCGAAGAAGGACACGTCGCCGAGCGTCGCCGACATCAGCACGAACTGCGCCTGCGGCAGCTCAAGGATGGGGATCTGCCACGCCCAGCCGCGGTCGCCCTCCGCGTAGAAGTGGAACTCGTCCATGACGACCTGGCCGACGTCCGCGTGCTTGCCGTCGCGCAACGCGATCGACGCGAGCACCTCGGCGGTGCAGCAGATGACGGGGGCGTCGGAGTTCACGGACGCGTCGCCGGTCAGCATGCCCACGTTCTCCGTGCCGAAGATCTTGCACAGCTCGAAGAACTTCTCCGACACCAGGGCCTTGATCGGAGCGGTGTAGAAGGTGACCTCGTCACGGGCGAGAGCCGCCAGGTGCGCGGCCGCCGCGATCATGCTCTTGCCGGACCCGGTGGGAGTCGACACGATCACGTTCGCGCCGGAGACCACCTCGATCAGCGCCTCCTCCTGGTGGGGGTAGAGCGTCAGACCGCGCTCCTGCGCCCAGGACTCGAAGGCTTCGTACAGGGCGTCGGGATCTGCGGTCGGAGGCAGCTGATCGATGAGGGTCACGACCCCATCTTGCCTGCCCTCGCCCTTGATGGGGGAATCGGCTGCCTGGCCGAAGATCACGGCCGCTACGCTGTGTCGCCGACGGAGCGTCATCGCACCCGGTCAACTGGACAGCGGCACACGAGGAATAGGGCGGGCAACGGCCATGATGGGACCAGCACACTCACTGTCGGGGGCCGCCGCCTGGCTCGGCGTCGGTGCGGCGGCCGCCGCAGCGGGGCACGGGATGCCCTGGCCGGTTCTCCTCGTCGGCGCGCTGATCTGCGCCGGGGCCGCGCTCGCCCCGGATCTCGACCACAAGGCGGCCACCATCTCCCGGGCCTTCGGCCCGCTCTCGCGCTGGATGTGCGAGATCGTCGACAAGCTCTCCTACGCCGTCTACAAGGCTACGAAGAAGCAGGGCGACCCGCGCCGCTCCGGGGGGCACCGCACGCTCACCCACACCTGGCTGTGGGCGGTCATGATCGGCGCCGGCACCTCGGCGCTGGCGATCACCGGTGGCCGCTGGGCGGTGCTCGTGATCCTCTTCGTGCACATGGTGCTGGCCATCGAGGGCCTGCTGTGGCGGGCGGCCCGGGGTTCCAGCAGCGACGTGCTCGTCTGGCTGCTCGCCGCGACCAGCGCGTGGATCCTCGCCGGCGTCCTGGACAAGGCCGGCAACGGCTCGGACTGGCTGTTCACCCAGCCCGGCCAGGAGTACCTGTGGCTGGGGCTGCCGGTGGTGCTGGGCGCCCTGGTGCACGACATCGGGGACTCGCTGACCGTCTCGGGCTGCCCGGTCCTGTGGCCCATCCCGATCGGACGCAAGCGCTGGTACCCGATCGGTCCGCCCAAGGCGATGCGGTTCCGGGCGGGCAGCTGGGTCGAGCTCAAGGTGCTGATGCCCGTGTTCATGGTGCTCGGGGGAGTGGGCGGGGCGGCCGCCCTCAACTACATCTGACGGTCGGCGCGCATCGCGCCGATTCAGGTCGTGTTCCCGCCGTCGCCGTAGCACCGCTCGAAGCGGGCGACGCGGCCCTCCGTGTCCACGGTGCGCGCCTTGCCCGTGTAGAAGGGGTGGCTCTCCGAGGAGATCTCCACGTCCACGACCGGGTAGGTCTCGCCGTCGTCCCACTCGATGGTCCGGTCGCTCGTCGCGGTGGACCGGGTCAGGAAGGCGTAGCCGGCGGTGCGGTCACGGAAGACGACCGGGTGGTAGTCGGGCTGCTTGTCCTGCTGTATGAGCGCTCCTCGTGCGGTGGAGGTGGTGGCGACGGGCCGGGAGTGGTCGGGTCAGGAGTGGGCGGGTCGGCCACCGGTGGGTCAACCGGACAGGGCGTCCTCGTCGACGATGTGCATCGCGGCCTCCTCGGCGGAGGCGGCCGCGCCGTCGATACCCACGTCCGTGGCGATCAGCGCGCTCTCCTCGTCCTCGTGGACGCCCTCGTCAGGCGCCACGAGCCGGCCGGAGCGAGCGGCCCCGACCTCGTTGTCGAGGAGCTCCCCGTCGGTGCCGTCGCAGTCGCCGATGCCGTCGCCGTCGGGCACGTCGAGGTCCGGGACCTCCTCGGCGAGCCGCTGGTCCAGGCTCTCGCCCTGTCGGCGCTCCGCGGCGGTCACACCGGCGTGTTCCACGGCCCAGGGGCGGTCCGGTGGGGACCAGCCGCGGTCGAGGGGGTCCCCGACGCCGTCGTCGTCCAGCGTGTCCTCCGCGTCGAGCAGTCCCGTGTCCTCCTGGATGTCGGACGAGTCGGGCTGGTAGACGTCGTCTCCCCATCCGTCGGCGCTGTTCACGGCTACCTCCAGTGGGTGACCGGCCGGTTCTCCCCGCGGTCGGCGGTGGCGTACCGCCGCACGGGGCACCGGCCGGGCGCGGCGTGTTCCGGATGGATTCCGACGGTCTCCCGCGCGGGTGCCGCTTTCCAGCGTTCCACCCCGCTTCGGTACCGCGCAACGCCAGAGGACGTACGGAGTCCGGCCGGGGCCGCCTCGCTCGGGGCGTCGGCGCTGCGACCTGCGGCTGCCGACATCGCCCCTTGCCTCGCCCCGGGCAGGCGCACCCGTGGTAGCTCCGGCACCGGGCGCGACACGTGCACCGGTACGGGTAGCGGTCGTGGCACCGGCACCGGCACCGGCACCGCCACCGGCACAGGTACCTGTGCCCGCACGCCTCTCACCGGCGCCGGCTCCCCGCGACCGCCCCTTCGTTCCTCACCCGTGCCAGGACCGCCACAGCGCCGCGTACGCCCCGTCCGCCGCGACGAGCTCGGCGTGGCTGCCCAGCTCGCTGATGCGGCCGTTCTCGACGACGGCGATGACGTCTGCGTCATGGGCGGTGTGCAGACGGTGCGCGATCGCGACCACGGTGCGGCCGTCCAGGACACGGGCGAGGGACCGCTCGAGGTGGCGCGCGGCGCGCGGGTCGAGCAGCGAGGTCGCCTCGTCCAGGACCAGCGTGTGCGGGTCGGCCAGCACCAGCCGGGCCAGCGCGATCTGCTGGGCCTGGGCCGGTGTGAGCGTCACACCGCCGGAGCCGACCTCGGTGTCGAGGCCGTCGTGGAGCGCCTGCGCCCAGGCCTCCGCGTCTACCGCGCCCAGGGCCGCCCACAGCTCGGCGTCCTGCGCACCCGTGCGGGCGAGCCGGAGGTTGTCCCGCAGGGAGCCGACGAAGACGTGGTGCTCCTGGTTGACGAGCGCCACATGGGAGCGGACCCGTTCGGCGGTCATCCGCGACAGCTCGGCACCGCCGAGGGTGATCCGGCCGTCGCGGGGCGCGTAGATCCCGGCGAGCAGCCGGCCCAGCGTGGACTTGCCCGCGCCGGAGGGGCCGACCAGGGCCAGCCGGGTCCCGGGGGAGACCTCGAGGGACACCTTGCGCAGCACGTCGACGCCCTCGCGGTAGCCGAAGTGGACCTGGTCGGCGAGCACGTCCCGCCCGTCCGGCGTCAGCCCGGACTCCCCGCTGTCCGGCTCGATGTCGCGCACTCCGACGAGCCGGGCCAGCGACACCTGGGCCACCTGGAGCTCGTCGTACCAGCGCAGGATGAGGTTCACGGGGTCGACGAGCATCTGCGCCAGGAGCGCGCCCGTCGTCAGCTGACCGACCCCGATCCAACCCTGGAGCACGAACGCCCCGCCGAGCATGAGGACGGAACCGAGCACCGTGACGTGCACCATGTTGATCACCGGGAAGAGCACCGAGCGCAGCCACAGCGTGTAGCGCTCCCAGGCGGTCCACTGCTGGATGCGCTGCTCCGAGATCGCGATGCGGCGCTCGCCCAGACGGTGGGCCTCGACGGTGCGGCCGGCGTCCACGGTCTCGGCGAGGGCGGCGGCCACGGCGGCGTAGCCGGCGGCCTCCGAGCGGTAGCCGGCCGGCGCCCGCTTGAAGTACCACCGGCACCCGACCGCCAGCAGCGGCACCGCGACCAGCACGGCCGGCGCCAGCGGCGGCGCCGTGACGACGAGCCCGCCGAGCAGCAGCACGGCCCACATCACGCCGATCGTCAGCTGGGGCACGGCCTCCCGCATCGCGTTGGCCAGTCGGTCGATGTCCGTGGTGATGCGGGACAGCAGATCGCCCGTCCCGGCCCGTTCCAGCACGCCCGGCGGCAGCCGCACCGACCGTACGAGGAAGTCCTCGCGCAGGTCGGCCAGCATCCGTTCGCCGAGCATCGCGCCGCGCAGCCGCACCTGCCGTACGAAGGCGGCCTGGACGACCAGGGCGACGACGAACACCGTGGCGGTGAGCTCGAGATGGAGCTCGCGTGCTCCGTCCGACAGCCGTTCCACGAGGTCGCCGAGCAGCCAGGGGCCCACCATGGAGGCGACCGTGGCGATCGTGTTGACGAGGAGGAGGAGCAGGAACGCGCGGCGATGTCGGCGCAGGAGTTCGGCCACGTAGGCGCGTACGGTCGCGGGGGCGCCGACGGGCAGGGTGTTCGCCGTCTTCGGTGCCGCCGGGTCGTAGGCGGGTGGCGCCACGCCGATCATGCCGTCTCCTCGATCTCTTCGCGTTCGATCTCTTCCAGTCGCTGCTCTTTCAGGTCCTTCAACACACCGCTCAGAGAACGCTCTTCGGCCTCCTCCTCGGTCTCCCTGGTCACCACGGCCCGGTATCGGGGCTCGGAGTGCAGGAGTTCGCGGTGCGCGCCGACCGCCACGGCCTCGCCCTCGTGCACGAGCACGACCCGGTCGGCCCGGTCCAGCAGCAGCGGGGACGAGGTGAACACGACCGTCGTGCGCCCGTCGCGTAGTTCACGCAGTCCCTCGGCGATCCGTGCCTCGGTGTGCGAGTCGACGGCCGAGGTGGGCTCGTCCAGCACGAGGACCTCGGGGTCCGTGTACAGGGAGCGGGCCAGCGCGAGCCGTTGCCGCTGGCCGCCGGAGAGGGACCGGCCGCGCTCGGTGATGCGGGCGTCCATCGGGTCGTCGGCGTCCAACGAGCCCTGGACGAGTGCATCGAGGACGTCCCCGCACTGGGCGGCGGCCAGGGCCGCATCCGCGTCGACCGCACCCGAGGCGGGCACGTCGAGCAGATCGCGCAGGGAACCGGAGAGCAGCACCGGGTCCTTGTCCTGGACGAGGACCGCCGTGCGGGCTGAGTCCAGCGGCAGTTCGTCCAGCGGGACGCCGCCGAGCAGGACCGACGGGCTGTCCTCCGGAGGGTGTCCGCCCAGCCGTTCCGCCAGCCGTCCGGCCGCGTCCGGGTCGCCGCACACCACGGCGGTGAGCCGGGCGGCCGGCGCGAGCAGGCCGGTGGCGGGGTCGTACAGGTCGCCCGACGGAGCGTCGGCCGCGCGCGATCCGCCGATGTCGGTGACGCGCTCCAGGGACAGCACGCCGGCGGCCCGTTTGGCCGAGGGGCGGGAGAAGGAGTAGGCCATCGCGATCTCCTCGAAGTGCCTGAGGGGATAGGTCAGGACCATCACGGAGCTGTAGACCGTGACCAGTTCGCCCACGGTGATGCGGCCCTCGCGGGCCAGGTGGACGCCGTAGCAGACGACCACGATCAGCAGCAGGCCGGGCAGCAGCACCTGGATGGCGCTGATCAGGGACCACATGCGCGCGCTGCGCACGGCCGCGTGCCGGACCTCCTGCGAGGCGCTGCGGTAGCGGTCGAGGAACAGTTCCTCGCCGCCGATGCCGCGCAGCACCCGCAGGCCGGCCACGGTGTCGGAGGCGAGTTCGGTGGCGCGTCCGGCCTTCTCGCGCTGGACGTCGGCCCGTCGCGTCGCCCGCGGCAGCAGAGGCAGCACCGACAGCGCGAGGGCGGGCAGGCCCAGGGCGACCACGATGCCGAGCGCCGGCTGGTAGACGACCAGGCCCACGCAGACCAGCACGATCGTGAGGGCCGCGGCGGTGAAGCGGGACACGGCCTCCACGAACCAGCCGATCTTCTCCACGTCGCCGGTGGAGACGGCCACGACCTCGCCGGCCGCGACCCGCCGGGTCAGCGCGGAGCCGAGCTGTGAGGCCTTGCGGGCGAGCAGTTGCTGGACCCGGGCGGCAGCGGTGATCCAGTTGGTGATGGCGGCCCGGTGCAGGAAGGTGTCCCCGATCGCGGTGGCGACGCCGCACAGGGCCATCACGCCACCGGTGAGGGCGAGCCGGGTACCGGAGCGGTCCACCACGGCCTCGATGGCGAACCCGACGCAGAACGGCTGCGCGGAGACGGCGACGAAGTGCAGCAGCCCCCAGGCCAGGGCCTTGAGCTGGCCGCCCAACTGGTTGCGGCCGAGCCACCACAGGAAGCGGCGCCCTGAGCGTGCGTCCGGCACACCCGGGTCGGGATACGGAAGGTCTTGGATCTGCATGACGTCCCAGTGGCTCGAGTCAGGGGAGGGGGAAAGGTGGAGGGAGGGGGGAAGGGAACGACGGCGGGAGGGGCGCGGCAACAAACCGTGCAAGGTTCGCTTCGCACGGTGGTCAAAATCAACCGGTTTTCCGTGGCGGCGACCTGATCCGGAAGCCGTCCGACGCGACCTGGATGTCCGTATCCTGGCGTAATCATCCGGAAAGTGGTGCGAGCATGGTCCGATGCGAGACGGCGATGTGCGGCGCGCGGCAGTCGCCGTGGTGGCCTGCGGCCTCCTGCTCGCGGTCCTGGCCGCGTGCGGTGCCGCGGGCGGCGGACGCGGGCGGGACGGCGCCACGGGGGCGGGTGCCGAGGGCGGCAGCACTGCGCCGAGAGCGGCCGGGGCGACCCGCGTCCCCGGGGTCGCAGACCGGTTGCAGCGGCGGATTCCCGCTGCTTCGCGCCAGGTCGTGGCGGTGTACGGCGACGGAAAGGACTCCGCGGACGCCACCGTCGTGCTCTATGCCAGGCGTGGCGCGGTCTGGGAGCGGGTCCGCGGCTGGCGTGGGCACAACGGCAAGAAGGGCTGGACCGCAGAGCACCGCGCCGGCGACAACCGCAGCCCGGTCGGCGTGTTCACCCTCACCGACGCGGGAGGCGTCCTGGCCGACCCCGGGGCCAGGCTGCCTTACACGCGGTCCGCCGACTTCGGAGCGCCACGCTGGTGGGCGCGATCGCACTGGCACGACTTCGACTACGTCATCGCCATCGACTACAACCGGGTCAAGGGCACCCCGCCCGACGACCCCACGCGGCCCGAGGGCGAGGAGAAGGGCGGCGGAATCTGGCTGCACATGGACCACGGCAGCGGCACATCGGCCTGCGTCAGCCTGTCCAGGACGGCGATGGAGTACCTGCTGCGCACGCTCGATCCGGCTCGGCGTCCGGTGGTGGTCATGGGGGACAGGGCCGCGCTGAAGGCCTAGCGCTGCTGACGGAGGCGTCATTGCGGGGAAGGGGCGACTCCCCGTAGAACACCGGCCATGAGAAGTCGGATCATCATGTCCATGCTCACCGGAGCGATCCTCCTGGCGGGCACCGTCCTCGGCGGCGGCTCGGCGCAGGCGGCCACTTCCGGTTCCGCCTCCACCGTCGCCCCCGCCACCGCCTTTGTCCCCGCCGAATTCGGCACCGACTGGCACGATCCGGTGACCGCGGCCCCGCCCGTGGAGCGGCCTTCGGGGAAGTCCTGCGAAGTGACCGTCGCCGAGGCGCAGTTCCGGGACTTCACCCCCTACCGGGGCACCTACACCCCGCCGGACGGCTGCGGCGACCGCTGGAGCAAGGTGGTGCTGCGGCTCGACGGCAAGGTCAAGGGGCGGCAGTTCGACCGGCTCGGCTATCTGCACGTCGGCGGAGTCGAGATCTTCCGCACCTCGACGCCGGAGCCGTCGCCCGACGGCATCGAGTGGTCCGTCGAGAAGGACGTCACGCGTTACACCGACACCTTCCGCCGCGGCCAGGACGTCGAGATGCTCATCGGGAATGTCGTCGACGACACGTACACGGGCGTGCTCGACGTCAAGGTCACCTTGACGTTCTATGCCGGGAATCCGGTCGGGAGTCCCGTCGGGAAACCGGTCGCGACCCCGGTCGCGATCCCGGACCGTGTGCTCGCCCTCGGCGCCGACGACACCCTCACCACCCCCCGCAACAGCGAGCGCATCCTCGCCGAGGTGTACGCCACCGGCTCGGGCGGCGGCTGCGAGGAGTACTGGTACCTCAGCGTGCCCGACTCCGCTCCGTACTCCTGCCGGGCCGACGACGGCCCCTACCGCGAGGTGCAGATCAAGGTCGACGGGCAACTCGCCGGCATCGCGGCGCCGTTCCCGAACGTCTGGACCGGCGGCTGGTCCAACCCGTTCCTCTGGTACGTCGTCCCGGGCCCGCGCGCCTTCGACGTCAAGCCGATCGAATACGACCTGACCCCCTTCGCCGGGATCCTCAACGACGGCCGCCCACACCGGATCGAGGTCTCCGTGGTGGGCGTCCCCGAGGGGCAGAGCGGCTGGAGCGCCCCCGTGAACGTCCTCGTCTGGCAGGACGCCCACCGCGCCCGGGTCACCGGGAAGCTCACCCGCCTCGAAGCCGGCGAACTCGCCAACTCCTCGACGTACACGCCCGGCACGGAACACCGTGTCGACACCGAGGGCGGGCACCGACTGGCCGTCGCCGGGTATGTCGACACCTCGCACGGCAGGGTGACGACCGCCGTCACCCGCACCCTGGCCACGACCTCGGCACACCGCTGGACCGACGGCGAGAACACGGACGGCCTCGACGCCCGCTGGACCGACGACGAGACGGTCGTCGTCGACGGCCGCGCCACCCGGGTCGACCGCGTCTACACGATGAACGGGACCACGACCGTCGGCCGGGACGACCGGCTGCGCACCGTCCTGACCCTCGGCGACCGGGCCGACTCCGTGACGACCCGGAACGGCATGCGGACGTCCTGGTCGAGGCTCGACGACACCTACACGGGGGACGCCACCTTCACCGTCAACGTGCCCCGGGACCAGCGTCATGCCGTCGGCACGACCGGTGAGCGCTACCGGCTGTACGGCTCGGACGGCTGCCACGACCGCCGGCTGACCACGGTTCATGGGGTGCTGACCGAGGATCGCAGCGGCTGCTGAGCCCGGTACGCGTGCGATGCGTCACTCCACGGGGGGATTTACACGGCGGAAACGCGGAGGTCTTGTATGCGATCAAAGACGCCTTCAAAGTGATCGCCACGGAAGCCGCTTTCCGTATCGCAGAAGTCACGTCCCCGGTTTCTGTGTTCCACCGTCCCCCCAAGGAGTGCCCGTGCCGCCGTCCGCCCCGTCCCCGTCGCGACGCGTCGCACGCATACTGCGTACCTCACTCTTCGCGCAGGTCGCCTGCGCGCTCGTCCTCGGCATCCTGGTGGGAAAGCTGTGGCCCGACGTGGCCACCGACCTCCAGCCGCTCGGCGACGGCTTCACCCGGCTCATCAAGACGATCATCTCGCCGCTGGTGTTCTGCGTGGTCGTCGTCGGCATCGCCAAGGCCGGTGACCTGAAGGCCTTCGGCCGGATCGGGCTCAAGGCCCTGATCTGGTTCGAGGTCGCGAGCACGCTCGCCCTGCTCATCGGGCTCCTCGCCGCCAACATCGTCCAGCCCGGCTCCGGGATGAACGTCGACCCGTCCACGCTCGACACCTCGGCGGTCGACGCGAAGACGGGCGGCGGTTCGCTGCCCACGACGACCGAGTTCATCGTCAACGCGCTGCCCACCAGTTTCGTCGGCGCCTTCGCGGAGAACTCCCTGCTCCAGGTGCTCATCCTGGCCTGCCTGGTGGGCGCCGCGCTCCTGCATCTCGGCCACACCAAGGTGCCGAAGGTGCTGCCGGCCATCGAGCAGGCCCAGGAGATCATCTTCGCGATCGTCGGCTTCGTCATGCGGCTGGCGCCGATCGCGGTGTTCGGCGCGATGGCCGTCCTGATCGGCAACTACGGCCTCGGCGTGATCGAGACCTACGGCAAGCTGATCGCCCTGTGCTACGCGGCCGCGGCCCTGTTCGTCGCGCTGCTCGGCGTCGCCCTGCGGCTGGTCACCGGGCTGAGCCTGTGGAAGTTCCTGCGCTACATCCGCGAGGAGATGCTGCTCGCGCTCGGCACGGCCTCCACGGAGTCCGTCATGCCGCGCGTGATGCTGAAGCTGCGCAAGGCCGGCGCCCGTGACGACGCCGTGGGCCTGGTGCTGCCCACGGGCTACTCCTTCAACCTCGACGGCGCCTCGCTCTACCTGTCCATCGGCACCCTGTTCATCGCCCAGGCCGTGGGCGTGGATCTCAGCCTCGGCCAGCAGGTCACCGTGATCCTGGTGCTCATGCTCACCAGCAAGGGCATGGCCGGCATCCCCGGCTCGGCCTTCCTGGCCCTGTCCGCGACCGCCTCCTCGCTGGGGGCCATCCCGGCCGGCGCGGTGGCCCTGCTGCTGGGCGTGGACCGGATCATGGACTCGATGCGCGTCGTCACCAACCTCCTCGGCAACTGCGTCGCGGTCTTCGCCGTCTCCCGCTGGGAGGGCGCGCTGGACCTGGAGCGGGCCAGGAAGGTCCTGGACGGCGAGGCCGTCGCCGACCTGGAGGAGGAAACGGACGGGGAAGCGGAGGTGGCGCCGGCGGGCGCCGAGGAGCCTGCCCGGACCCCGGCCGCGGTTCCTGCCCAGCTCACCAAGGAGTCCGCCGGCGAGAGCAGTTGACGGACGCCATCGGCGATACGGTCGCGGCCGCC
>NZ_JBFAKW010000144.1:0-22795 GCF_040655955.1 Streptomyces sp. NPDC050263
TCGTACTGGACGTACTTGGGCTTTCGGCCGGTGCGGCGAGAGTGCGTGCCGGGCGTCGCGACGGGGCGAACGTTGCCTGCCGCGGCACTAGCCCGCACCGGCCCGGAGCGGTTCAGTGGACCGACAACAAGGTCGCCCTGTGGTGGCGGTCACGAGTTACCAGGTGACGGCCCGGGATCCCCCGTGACGTTGAGGGTGTTACTGGAAGTATTGAAGATGCCCTTGCTTGGAAGTCTCCAGCCCCCCGTAGGCAGATGCACCGCCGTCTGCTGCGGCCACCGCAGCAGTGGCGAACATCCCTGCAGCGCCAGTAGTGGCTGCCGCCTTCTTGACCCTCGAAACCACGACGAATCCTTGCTTCCACAAACGGTGAGACAGCGGCTCTGCTTCGATAGTGCTGTGCCTACAAAAGCGGTAGCGACCCTTCTTAGCGGGCCCACCGAGGCAGGGGCAGCCGATCTTTAACGTACGCGCGGAGAGGGTCCGTCGTTACACGGCTGATCAAGACAGCGACAGAACCAAAGTGCTGACGGTGATGAATCTAGCCTGGTCATCGCGAATAGTCGCCACAATCTTACCCGCGATGCACTTTGGTCCCCCGCTTCGCTTCCCGGAAGTACCTCATCGCCCGCAGCGTCACCGTCTGCGACAGACGGCCACCTTGCCGTCGACTGCACTTCGATTCTGGGTCAGGGGTGCGGCCGATTTCCGAGGCGGCTGCGTGGCGGCGCCGTTCGCGGTTTTCCCGAGCGAGCGCGGTGGTCTCCGATTTCGGCGAGCACCCGGGCGCCGAGCTGGACGCCGAGGCCGGGGAAGCTGAGGATGATCTCACCGTCCGGGTGCCGGGGGGAAAGCCTCCTCCACCGCATGGGCGAGGCCGTCGACAGCGGTGCAGGCGGCCACAAGCCGGCCCAGGAGGGCGAGCATCTGCTTGCCGAGCGCGTCCTCGACCACGGTCGGCCGTAGGGCCCACTCCTGCCGGAAGACCTCGCGGAGCCGCTCTGCCTCGGCGTCAATGCCGCGGTGGCGTCCTGCCCGCTTGAATACGGCGGCGATCTGTGAGCGCGTTGCGGCGCGGCCCTTGCCGGGGTGCAAGCAAGGGCCTCGTTTCTGCTTGTTGCCTTCCGGCAGCCGCGAGGCCATGGCCTGAATGGACTTGCGGCGGCCGTCCAGCATCAGTCCGCGCAGGTGGCAGCCGCCGTTGGCCGGCCGGTCCTTCCTCGGCACCGAGGAGAACACGTCCGCCACGAACAATGCCAACTTCGCCCGAACACGGTTCACTTCATATGCATCGACACAACCAACGTGCTCCCGAACAGGCCCGACAGGAAGATCTGCCGGGCCTATCGGTCAGCCCTCAGGGAGGATCGTCACGTTCTCCGCGAGCAGTCCGTCGACCAGGGCCGCGTACCGCTCGGGGCCCCAGGGAGGAGACGTCTCGCCCTCGACGGGCGCGTCTCCGTTGTTGATGAAGAAGCGCTCGTGTCCGCCCGGGGTGTACATGAACAGGAACGTCGCATCCGTATCACCGACGTTCTTGAACCGGTGACGCGTGTCTCGTGGGACGAAGACGAAGTCCCCGCTGTTCACCGTGAATATCCTCTCGCCCAGGAGGAACTCCAGCTCGCCGTCCAAGACGTAGAACGCCTCGTCCTCGTTGCCGTGGGCGTGCGCGACCGGTCCGCCACCCGGCGGGACGACGGCCTTGGCGAAACCCAGGACACCGTTGGTGTCATCGGCGGTCGCCTTGATCGTGTAGGTGTCGCCGGCGAGCCAGCGAGAGGTGCCCTCACCACGGCGGACGTGGACACCGCCCTCACGCGTCCAACGCGGGTCGCTCTTGTCCGGAACGGGGAAGGGGAAACTCATTTTCTCTCCTGGTGCTGTACTTACGTGCTGCTCTGGTGCGATGGTTCGGAAGGGACCGAGGTCTAGGCGAAGAATTCCTCGAGCGCCGCGAGGAGGTCCTCCGGGCGCTCGTCGCACAGGAAGTGGCCGGCGCCCTCGACCTCGACGGTGCGCAGGTCGGACGCCTTCTTCTCCATCATCAGGAAGATGACGGGAGCGCTCTTGCCTGCCAGGAAGAGCACCGGCACGGTGATCGGCATCAGCCCGTACGCCTTGTCGTCGGCCATGTCCTGGTGCCACGCCTGGTACCAGGCGTTGCCGGCCCGAATGGCGTCCGGGGTGTCATAGGCCGCGGCGTAGATCGCGCGGTCCTGCTCAGTGTAGGAATCCGGGCTGCCCGAGTAGTGGTCGATGATCCAGTCCGACACCGGCCGGAAGCGGCCGGTGAGGACCGTCTCCGGGAGGCCCTTCACCATGTTGAAGGCCAGCCACCACTGCAGGCCCTCCTGGCCGGGCCGCGGCAGCATCGGGATGCCGTACATGTCCTCGTTCGGGTGGACGGCCTCCCACAGGGCGAGCTTGTCGGTGGCCTCCGGGTGGTTGACGGCATGGCTGTACGCCACCGCGCCGCCGATGTCCTCTCCGCAGATGTGGGCCTTCTCGTAGCCAAGGGAGAGAACCAGCTCGTAGATGTCACGGGCCATGTTCTTCTTGTCGTAGCCGGATTCCGGCTTGTCCGAGTCGCCCATGCCGCGAATGTCGACGGCTACCACACGGAAGCGCTCCGCGAGCCTCGGCATCATCTTGTGGTACTGCCACCAGGTGCGCGGCCAGCCGGGCAGAAGGACCATCAGCTCGTCGCCCTCGCCACCGATGACGTAATGCAGACGCGTCCCGTTGACCTCTGCATAGCCATGCGCGAAACCGCTCAGGGAAGGGTGGTCAAGGCTGCTCATGGTGAGTAATTCCTTGCACTATAGAAGAAGGCGGGGCCGGCCAGGAAGCCGAAGTCTGATCGGTAAGGAAAGCCAACTGAAGGAACGCTGCCCGCTGGATGCGACGAGAAGCTTGCACGGAACACAACTTATTGCCGGGCTGCCCGATCATGGCGTCGACGTGGATGAGAACAGGCATGCATGGGCAACAATCATTGCCTCTTTGATCCCACTGAGCGCTTCCGCTCCCCGCCGACGTATCTTGAATGGGGATCATCGTTTCTGCACGAGGCCCTCTCCGACGTAGCCGTCATCGTCACCCCCCAATCTTGCGGATATGTGCCCGTGCGCCAACTGTCCAACATTTCTTGTATTTCGAGCCAGAAAGAGTGAATACGATCACGCCCATGATGGACGTGGACGTGCTCGACTTCACTCTCGCGAGCCCCCGGGCGTACGGGACTGAAACGCGACGAAAAAGGTCGGCTCACCCCTGAAAAGACGTTGATGCCATGCGCCAGGTCGCCGACGTGTTCGGTCTGGAAGGCGTCGCCCTGCGCGCCCTGGCCCGAGTTGAGCGGCCGCCGTACGGCGTCCTGCTCCTGCCGAGTGGTGTAACCGTCCCAGCCCCCGTGCCGATCCGGAGGGGCTGTGACCGACCGACGCGGCCGAGCGCTCGGCACCCTGCGCGAGCCGGTCAAGGTGGCATGGGCCGCTCAGCGCCCAAGCGCCGCGCCGACCAGCGTCCCAACGCGAAGCCCCGCACCATGCGCGATCCAGCGGTCCGCGAGAGCGTCGTCACGAACCCCGATCAGCCCTGGACCAGGACGAGGACTGCGTCGGCCCACCGGAAGAAGCCGCCCGCGATGGTGTTCCCTGCGAGGACGGCCGGCCGGAGGATCAGCACGGAGGACGGTGCGGCGGCCGCACTCGACTGAGACGGCGGTACCCGAGCGCCCGGGTACCGGCGAACACGCCGAGGAATCCCATACCGGCAGGAACCTCACCGTGCGGCCGACCCGACCTCCTGGCTGTCCGGCTACCGCTGGCTCAGCCCCTGATACGACCATGATCCCCGCAACTACCTGGCCTCGCCGCAGCCCTGAGCTGCTACAAGCGACTCGTCCGCCTCGCCACATGGGACACGGGCTTATGCGGTGAAGCGTTCGGCAAGGGACTTGGCCTTGGTGACCGCCTCTTGGTGGGCACGGTCGTGAGAGGTCTCGAAGAGCGGGATCAGTTCGGCCATGGCCGGGTTGTGCGGGGCCATGGTCAGCTCCGGGACGATGAAGTCGAGGTCGAGACTGAGGGTGTCGGCAAGGATCGCCGTCAGGTAGTTCAGGACGTACTCGTAGGGCTCCTTCGGTGTGCCCGGCCCGTAGGAGCCGCCCCGGCTGGCGACGACCGTGACGGGGGTGCCCTTGGCGGAGGGCGTCTCACCCGAGGTACGACCGAAGAGGATCACGTTGTCCAGCCATGCCTTGAGGGTGGACGGGATCGCGAAGTTGTACATCGGGGCACCGATCAGCACCGTGTCCGCCTGCTCCAACTCCTGGATCAGCTTGAGCCGTTCGGCGAAGGCGGCGGCCTGCTCGGCCGTGTGGGCGTCGGGATCGGCGAAGCCGGCGGTGTGGGCGTGGGCGGTGATGTGCGGGACGGGTTCGGCGGAAAGGTCGCGGTAGATCACCGTGCCCTCCGGGTGCTGCTCCTCCCAGGTCTTGCGGAAGGTCTCGGTGACGGCGCGGGAGGCGGAGGCGCCGCCCGGGAACAGGGACGAGTCGATGTGCAGCAACGTGGCCATGGCGTATCTCCATTAAGGGGTGGCATGAAGGGGTGACATGAAGGGTGGGCGCCCGCGGCGGGTGCCGCGGGGGCTCGTGGTCGGTGAGGCCCCGGGGCCGGTGGTCAGGCCGGCGGCTGAGGGCGCAGGACGCGGTCGGGGTCGTAGCGCTTCCACAGGTCGGTGACGCGGGTGCCGGTCGGCCCGGGGTAGGCGCGTGCGAACGTGGCCTCGTCGGGGGCGCTCTCGAAGTTCACGTAGGCGCCGTCGGTGTGCCGGGCGAGAGGGGTCCAGGCGGCGGCCAGCGTCGCGCGGTCGTCCGGCGGAAACGCCGAGGCGACGACGAGGGTGTTCTGGTGGCGGTGTGCGAACGCCATGGCCGAGGGGGCCGGGTCGTGGGTCGCGCCGCCGAGCGACCGCAGCTGGATCAGGACCGGGTCGGGGGCGGCCGACGCCGTGACCAGGGCGCGGGCAGCGTCCGGGGTCATGCCGGTGAGCAGTCCGTTGGTCGTGCTGGACGGCATCTGCCCGGCGTTGGCGTGCAGATGGAGCGAGGCAACCAGCTCCGTGTAGGGGCCGACGTGGGCCTGCCGAACCGTCACATCGCCGATGCCGAGCAGCGGTTCGAGGGCGTCACGGATGACGGACGGACTGTCCGAGGACACGACCGCGGTGATGAACGCGGCAGTGGAGATGCCCTGCGAGGACAACATCACCGCCGTGGAAAGCTCGCGCGGTGCCCGCGCCATGACGTCGGCCCAGCGGCGCAGCGTCTCCCCCGCCGGGTCCACCGCCGCGACCAGCTGCGCATAACCGATGTCGCCAAGCTCCATGGCCTCGATCTCGAAGGCCACCGCGATCCCGGCCCCCGCGCCGGCCCCGCGCATCACCCAGAGCAGGTCGGGCTCGGCCTCGGCATCGGCGCGTACGAACGTGCCGTCGGGCAGGACGACCTCCACGGCACGGATGTGGTCGACGGTGAGCCCGTACTGCCGTACCAGCCAGCCGACGCCGCCCCCGGTGGCGATGCCACCGACGCCGACGTTGCCGTGGTCGCCCGAGCTGATGGCCAGCCCGTGCGGGGCGAGCGCCTCAGCGACCTGGGCCCAGCGGGCACCCGCCTCGACACGGACCAGTCGGGAGCCTCGGTCGAGGACGTCGACCCGGTGCAGCGCGCTCAGGTCGATGACGAGCCCGCCTTCGTTGGTGCCGCTGCCGGACAGGCCGTGCCCGCCGCTGCGGACGGCCACCCGAAGCCCCGTCTCCCGCGCGAACCGCAGCGCCGCCGCGACGTCGCCCGCGGATTCGGGCAGGACGACGGCGGCCGGGCGTCCCACGGTGGTGTAGGTGGAGCGGAGCAGCCGGTAGCGGCGGTCGTCGGGGATGACCACCTTCCCGGCCAGCCCGGTCGGCACGGTGTCGAGGGTGGCGTTCATCGTCCGCTCCGGATGGCGTCGACACGCTCGCGTACGGCGGGCACGACCTCGTCGGCGAAGAGCGCGAGCTGCCGCTCGGGATCGGTGGCGGGCCAGAAGACGAAGGTGTCGAAGCCGAGTTCCACGGCCCACTCGGTGAAGGTGTCCACCCACCGCCGCACATCGCCGACGAGCCCGGGGCCGTCTCCACTGTCGCCGATCACGCCGATGACGTTGTAGACGCGCCGCAGCGTCCTCGGGTCACGGCCCGCGTCGGTGGCCGCCTCGTCGATGATCCGCTGCCGTGAGGGCACCTCCTGCGGCGGGACGTAGATGTTCAGCGGAGAGATCCAGCCGTCGGCCACCCGGCCGGTGACCGCGAGCATCCTGGGCTTCTGGGCGCCGAGCCAGAGCTCGACGGGCTTCGGGGGCACCGGTCCGGCGCGGTAGCCCGCGACGGAGTGGTACGGACTGTGCAGTTGTACGGCGCCTCCGGAAAGGGCCGTGCGCAGCAGCCCCAAGGACTCCTCGGCGAACGCCACCATGTCCTGGCCGCGTCGCGCCGGTCCGCCCATCGACGCGATGGCATCGGGGATGCCACCCCCGCCGAGACCGAGCTGGATCCGTCCGTCGGTGAGCACGCTCAGCGACGCGGCGGCCTTGGCGAGCATCACCGGAGGCCGCAGCTGCAGGTCGGCGACGTCGGTGAGGAAGGAGATGCGGTCCGTGGCCGCGGACAAGTGAGCGATCAGGGTCCAGGCGTCGAGGTGACCGGGCTGGTAGGGATGGTCCTGGACGGCGAGATGGTCCAGGCCCAGGTCCTCCGCCGTCCGGGCGAGGCGCCGGGTCTCGGGCCATGTCCCGGCGGAAGGGTCGAGGCTCAGTCCGAAGGAGAGCGGGCGCTGGTAATCGGTCATGCGTCTACGGTGCGCCGGTTCGCCCTCACGGCAAAACGATGGGTAAGTCACTAATCTTTTGTAAGTGGATACCATTCATGACGACACCTGCCCGAGCTTCGAAGGCACTCTCGAACTCATCGGACGCCGCTGGACGGGCTCGGTACTCCAGGCCGCCGCCCAAGGAGCCCGGCGCTTCGGCGAATACCGGGCACTGATCGACGGCATCTCCGACCGACTGCTCTCGCAGCGCCTGAAGGAACTCGAGGCGGCGGACCTCATCGAACGCACCGTCATCCCCACCACCCCCGTACAGATCCGCTACCGACTCACCCCGGACGGCCAGGCACTCGTGAACGCCCTGCAGCCACTCGCACAATGGAGCACGCGACGCGCCTCACGCCCCAGAAGGGCCCCGGCGGCCCGACCTCCCGCACCCACACCATCGAGCGGGAGGCGGTACTGCGGTCGGCGAAGAACTCGCGCAGGTGGCACTCGACGGTGCGCGCCCATGAACGGCCGGATGCCGATCTCGGGGTTGGACAGGCCCTCACCGGCGAGCCTGGCTGTCCGCGGCTCTCGCACGCCCCGTCAATCCCCTGGTCTCGGCGAGGCGTGAGCCGCATCGGGATCCGTGGGGCCCTCGAAGAGTCCCGAGTCGAGTGGAGCCGATGCACCCTGGGCGGTTCCGGATCCGCGTGCCAAGAGGCGGTGGTCGACAGCGGCGACCCCCGCCAGCAGGGCAACGACGGCGGTCATGCCGGCCCAGCCCGCGAAGCCTGCCGTGGCCCCCAATGGCACCGCGCAGACCGCGCCGACCATGCGGTCGACGATCCGTCCGCTTCCCAGCAGACCACGGTAGATCGCGTGCCCGACGAAGAAGACCGCGGTACCGGACCCCAGCCACCACCGGTTCGCATGCCCCTCGAAGTGGTGGATGGCGTCCGTGATGCCCGCTGCGACGAGGATGATGCCGATGATCATCACTAGGTGCGCGCCCGTGAACGCGTAGTAGGCCAGCATCTGTCGCCGGTGCTCGGACGCCTTCTTGAATTCGGACTCGGCCCGGGCCTCGTCACCATCGAAGTACACCCACCACAGACCCGACGCCACCGCGATTCCCAGTGCCACCCCCAGCGCCAGGGGGGCGTCCACCGGGTGGTTCTCGGAGCCCTCCGCGCCGATCCCGATGGCCACCACTGATTCACCCAGCACCACGAGCAGGAGCAGGGAATGGCGTTCCACGAAGTGCTGCGGCTCGATGACGAATCCCCGGATGCGCCCCAGGAACGGCGAGAGGTAGAGGACCGCCACCGCCGCCGCCCAGGAGACCCAGCCCCACGCTTCGGGCAGATGCGGCGCCATGAGTACGAGAACACCGGCGGCGGCGTTGAAGGGCGCGTTCCGCAGGATCGCCTGACGAGCGGAGGGGACGCTGGCCGTGACGTACACGAGGCAATGGATGGCGACCACGGCCAGATACGCCAGGGCGAAAGCCCAGCCCTCGGGTTCGAAGGCGTACGGCACATCCAAGCCCATGATGAAGAACGCCACCATCGCGAGCGTCAGAAGTAGGCGTACGGGCACCGCGTCGGGCCGCACCGCGTTGGTGAGCCAGCCGAACCCGCTGAACATCCACCACGCGACGACCATGGGGAAGAGGGCCTTGAGCAGGCCCTCCCAGCCAGGATGCGTCTCCACCGCGTGCGTCACCTGGGTGACCATGAAGACGAACACCAGATCGAGAAAGAGCTCCGGCGGCGTCACTCGACCACTGGCACCCTCGGAATTCCACAGGCGCCGACGTACAGGGAAAGTTGTGGTCCGTCCCGTTGCCCTCATGGCTGTTCGCTTACCTCCGCGGCACGTCGGACGGCCCACTCGTCGCGCGACGCCGACCGCCGCGATGAAACAGACTCTGCATCACGATGCTCAGTCCTTCAAGCGCCGCTTCGGGCTGCCGCAACCGACCCGGCTGACCGCGCCGATTGTACGCACGCGGCCTCGGTCGACAACATCTCAGGGTGACACCCGGAAGTGATCGGCCACCGGCAGGCGCCAGCAGCGTGTGTCCGCCCTTCCTGAGCCACCCCGCAGTGCATCGCCGCCTTCGGCGTGCCGGGCCCTGGCCGGAAACGTGTTACGGCTGCAAACCCTGATCACTCGATGACCGGTTTACCGCCGCGCAGGTCCGGTGCGGGCGCAGTACTCGGCCGTCACCTGTTCATACATCCAGAAAACGACATGTCCGCGCCCCGTTCCACCCAGCCCGGCATCCGCTGCCCGGCTCGGGTGCCGACCTGTATCCGATCAAAGGGGCAGTGATCGTTACCCCTGTATGCCCGCTCTCGTCGACGTCGATGCCATGACCGGGCGTCCGGCCATAAGTTGTGTCCCGCACAGGCTTCTTGTCGTGTCCCGCGGGCAGCGCTCCTTGCCGACAAGTGCTGGTGGCGTCGACGGCTCCTGCAGAAGGCAGGTCCAAGGCGGGCACATGACTCTCACACTGCGGGATGGTGAGGCCTGTGTTGGTGCCACTGTGAGGTGCGAGGGAGCCATACCACCATGAGCGGAAACACACAGACCGACACCTCTCCCGCACGCCGACGCCTGTGGATCTCGGCAAGCGCGGGGGTGGGTGAGGCTGCTGCCGACGCTCGCCGTGACGTGTCCCTTCGCCAGGGATCGGCGTGCTGGGCCGCCGCTGTGCCTGTCCTGTACCTCCCGCCCTTCCTGGGACGGATCCACGGCTTCGTCATTGG
Organism: Streptomyces sp. NPDC050263; assembly: GCF_040655955.1. NCBI lineage: Bacteria > Bacillati > Actinomycetota > Actinomycetes > Kitasatosporales > Streptomycetaceae > Streptomyces > Streptomyces sp. NPDC050263. The sequence continues at coordinate 9,637 of NZ_JBFAKW010000144.1, forward strand.
ACCGCACCACTTCGCGGAGCGGCACGCGCTGCTGTTGCCGGTGGCCCTGGGCGAGTCCTTCGACGCCGGCGGGATCGGCGCCGAAGGCCCCGAGAGCCACTCCGTGTCGCCGGTGTGGTCTGGGCGGCGCCGCTGGGAGCGGTGGCCTCCTTCGCCGACTGGGCGGCCATGGCCACCGTCGTGGCCGTCCTCACGGCCATCGCCACGTCGGACCACCGCCGACCACCCATGTGACCCGGCCCTCGTAGACGCCCGGCGCACACGACACCCCCGTGCCGTGTCACCGGACGCCGGTGTCGCCCTCCGACAGCGGCGCCGGTGTCATGTCGAAGGTGCGGCCGAAGACGTCGTCCGGGTCTTGCTCGGCCCTCAGACGCCACAGCCGGCCCAGGATCGGCTCCGGGATGGCATCGAGTGGACGGGCCGGGTCCGTGTCTGTCTGGAAGCTCAGGCACATGCCGTTCCCCTGAGGGTACGGCTGGCCCAGTCCGCGTTGCCCGGGGGCCGTCGCCACGCCAGGACGTCATGCACCGCGCCACCCATGGTGCGGAACCGCGTGATCAGGATCTCATCCGACCTCATCACCCCCTCGACCGCCTCGGCGGCATGGCTGCGCGAGCACGCGATCGATGGACATTACGTTGGACAGTGTGTCCAACGCTACGTAAGCTGCTAGGCAGGCGCCACCGGGCGCCTCGTAAATGCAGACCGATCAGGAAAGTTGACTATCGTGACTGACGGGCCTTTGAGGCCGACTCTGCTGCTGGTGCACGGGGCCTGGCACGGCGCGTGGTGCTGGGAGAAGCTGACGTCGGTGCTGGGCGCCGAGGGATGGCAGACCCGGACGGTCGACCTGCCCAGCGCAGGCGGGCGAGCCGGTGTGCAGGACGACGCGCAGGTGATACGCGCCGAGTTGGAGAGCATCGACGGCCCGGTGGTCGTTGTCGCCCACTCCTACGGCGGCATACCGGCCAGCCAAGCCGTCGCCGAGGCCGGGAACGTGGCCCGCGTCGTCTACCTCTCGGCGTTCCAGCTCGACGTCGGAGAGAGCCTCCTCGGCTTCTACGGCGTGCCCGTCTCAGCGGAGCGGGGGGACTTCGAGACCTGGCCTGGCGATCCTGTCGAGATGTTCTACGGGGACCTGCCCCGAGCCGAGGCCGAGGAGGCCGCCAAGCGGCTGGTGCCGCAGAGCGCGAAGTCCTTCAGCGACGCCCTCACCGAGGCGGGTTGGCACACCGTCCCGTCGACATACATCGTCTGCGAGGACGATCAGGCCCTGCCCGCGAAGAGCCAGCAGGCGCTGGCCGCGCGGTCCGGCACCGTCCACAGGATCGCCGGCGGCCACTCGCCGTTCCTGGCGAAGCCGGTGGAACTCGCCGCCCTCTTGGCGGCGATCGTCCTCCAGCCGGACGCGTGACCCAGTCCGGAAGGCCCTGACAGGGACCCAGATCATCATCCGGCAGCGTTCACTGCCGCCCTCTGCGCGCCGCCGGGTGGGCAGGCGCGGTCGGGCAGTCCTGCCGGGCGGGAACGTCATCAACAAGGAGAACGTGGTGAACAGCATCAACTCACAGAACGAAACGGGCGCGCCCTCCAGGGAAGCCGTCCGAGCCGGACTCGTGGCGCGGGCCGTCGAGCTGCAGCCCCTGCTGCGGAAGCACGCGGCGCACGGCGAGGCGGATCGTGTCCTGCCGACGGAGGTCGTCGACGCTCTGGCCGAGGCGGGCGTCTTCCGGCTGCTGACCCCCAGGCGGTACGGCGGTCACGAGACCGACCTGCGGACCCTGACCGAGGTGAGCGAGGCCCTGGGGGAAGCCGACGGGTCCGCGGCCTGGGTCGGGATGATCATTGCCGTGACGAACTGGCTGGCGTCCCTCTTCCCGGACAAGGCCCAGGAGGAGGTGTTCGGAGCAGACCCGGACGCTCGAGTGACCGGTGTGGCCGCTCCGACGGGCATGGGCGAGCGGGTGCCGGGCGGCTGGCGCGTCAGCGGAAAGTGGTCGTACAACTCCGGTGCTCCGTTCGCCACTTGGGCGGCGGTCGGCGCGCTTCTGAAGGGTGAGGACGGGACCGTCCAAGACCAGGCACTCGTCCTGATCCCCGCCTCGGAGCTCACCGTCGAGGACACGTGGAACACTGCGGGGATGAGGGCCACGGCCAGCAATACCCTGATCGCATCGGATGTGTTCGTGCCCGAACACCGTGTGCTGTCAGTGCCCGCGGCCGCGGAGGGCGTCTACCCGCGCACCGCCGGGGACGAGACGCTCTACGGGTCGATGTTCGGACCGATGCTCCTGCTGTGCCTGGTCGGACCGCTGCTCGGGCTGGGCAGGGCGGCGTTGGGGACAGTGGCGGGCGACGCCACGGCGAAGCCGCTGTCCTTCACCGTCCACCCTCGGCAGGCCGACTCGGTCGGCGTCCAGGTACAGGTGGCCGAAGCGGCACTCAAGCTGGAGACCGCCCGTCTGCACACCTATCGAGCCGCGGACGAGGTGGACCGGGCCGCCCTCTCGGGAGAGCTGCTGGACTACGCGACACGCACGCACATCAGGGCGCGCGCGGGACTGGCGGCACAGCAGGTACTCGAAGCGATCAACATACTGTTGAATGCCCACGGCGCCTCCGGTTTCGCCGACGACCGGCCGCTGCAGCGGGTCTGGCGTGACGCCAACGTCGCCGCGCGCCACGCCGGACTCGTCCCGGCGGTCGGCCTGGAGGTCTACGGCAAGTCGCTGCTCGGCGTGACCGAGCGCGTCAGCCTCATGGTGTGAGTTCGCCGTGGGCCCTGAACGCCGCGGCGGCTCCCGGCGGTCAGGGCCCACACGCTGTACTGCGAGATATGGTCCCCGACCTGTTCTCTAAGATGTTGGTATGGCTTCCACTACTCGACGTCCCTCCAGCGCGGCCGACCGACGGTCGGCACTCGAAAAGCGGATTCTGTCCGTGATCGGAGACTGCCTGCGCAATGGTGTGACGTACACCGAGCTGAGTGTGGAGCAGATCGCGAAGGCCGCGGGCGTCTCCCGCTCGACGTTCTACCTGTACTTCCGTGACAAGGTGGACGTGTTGCTACGGCTGAGCGGTTCGCTCAAGCAGGAGAGCTACGCGATCACTGCGGCCTGGAGGCCCACCGGTCCCGACGGCGGCGTCGACGGCCTGGCGCGCACCTATGAGCTGGTCCTTCGGCACTACCGCGACCACGCGGCCCTGCTGGCGGCGATCAATGAGGTGGCCGCGTACGACCCCCTGGTGCGCGAAGCGTGGAGCGCGGACCAGGACCGCTTCGTCGACAACCTCGTGACGGTGCTGGAGGAGGAGCAGCAGGCCGGCCGGACTCCGGCGGGCATCGATCCCCGGCTCGCCGCCAAGCTGATCGTCCAGGGCGGCAGCCAGGTCATCGCCCAGCAGGTGTCCGGCGGCGACGGCGGCGACGACGCCGTCGTCGCCGCCGAGCTGGCCCGCGCCTACTGGTACGGCGTCTACCGTCGGCCCGCAGGGGACCCTGCCGCGGCGGGCTGACTGCACCGCCCGCCTTTCGGCGCCTGATGCGGCGGTCCGGTTCTCACATGCTCCTCGGACCAGGTGGTGACGAGCGCGGCTTCGGCCTGCTCCCTGTTTCGCCAACCTGTTTTCTGCCTGCTTCCCGGCCTGTCTGCGCAGCCGGAAACCCCTGGAGCAATCATGAAACTCGCACGCCGTTTTCACGCCCCTGTCGTCCTGCCCGCCGATGCGACGTTCTCGGTGGTCCGGGACGGTGTCGTCGACGTGGGAGAGCACGGCCGCATCACGTACTGCGGGCCTCGGTCCGAAGCGCCCCCGGCCGACGGCAGGCCCGTCACCTTACTCCCCGGCCTTCTGATGCCCGGCCTGATCAACGCTCACGCGCACAGCGCCATGACACCCCTGCGCGGCGCGGGAGGCGACCTGCCGTTGCTGTCGTGGCTGAACGATGTCATCTGGCCGGCGGAGGCCCGTATGCGGCCGTCGGACGCATACGCCGGCATGCTGCTCGGCTGCGTCGAGATGCTGCAGCACGGCGTCACGACCAGCGCCGAGATGTACATGCACGGAGAGTCGGTGGTGCAGGCGGCACTCACCGCGGGCAGCCGGATCCTTCTCGCCCCCGCCTACTTCGACCGGCCCGGGGAGGGATGGCAGGGCGCCCTCAAGCAGATCGAGAAGTGGATCGACGCGGACGGCCTGAGATTCGGCCCCGGCGACCGGGTCGAGCTGTGCTACGGCCCGCACTCCGCCTACACCCTCCCGGCCGAGGCCCTGCGGGCGACAGCCGAGTCGGCCGCAGACCGGGGCGCCCTCGTCCACATCCACGTCGCAGAGTCCCTGACGGAGGACCAGGAACAGCGAGCGGAGTACGGATCCGTCCCCCTGCTCCTCGGTGAGACAGGGCTTCTGAACGGGCGTCTGCTGGCGGCGCACGCCGTGCACCTCTCCGCCCACGACATCCGGCTCCTCGCCGACCACGGCGCGGGAGTCGCCCACTGCCCGGGGTCCAACGCCAAGCTCGCCTCGGGGGTGGCCAGGCTCACTGCGCTGCGGGCCGGCGCCGTCGCCGTGGGCCTGGGCACGGACGGCCCGGCCAGCAACGACGACCTCGACCTGTGGGAAGAGATGCGTCTCGCCATGATGCTGGCCCGCGCGACGACCGGGGATCCGCTCGCCCTTACCGCCAGGGAGGCGCTGTCGATGGCGACGCGCGGCGGAGCCGCAGCACTGGGCCGGGACGACATCGGCGTGCTGAGCCCGGGCGCGTGGGCCGACATGGTTCATGTCGCAGTGGACGGGCCGCACTTCGCCACGGGGCTGGACGTGCCGGACCCGCAACTGCTCGCCAACCTGGTGTGGGCCGCGGGCTCCCGAGCCGTTCGCGACGTCTGGGTCGCCGGTGAACAGGTCGTCGCCGCCGGGGAGCCCCTGCACGTCGACCGTGTCGCCGCCCAGCGGGCGGTCGCCGCGGCGGCAGCCCACATGCTGCCGGCCGCGGCGTAGCACGTGGTCGGTCAGGCGGCGCGGAGGGCGCCGGTGGCGTACTCCCAGAGCCGGTCCGCCGCCTGCGGGTCGAGCGCGTGGGCGGCCACGCCACCGCTGGGCTGATCCTCATCGGCCGGGACGGTCCGCGCCTCCTGGTTGTCCTCGAAGTAGCGGCCGGTGACGCCCTTCAGCAGGGGCGAGGCGGCCAGGAGGACAGAGGTGGCGGCCCCCTGGGCGGGGCTCTTGTAGTACGGCAGGGGAGTCAGATTCCCTTCGCTGTCCATCACGCCGAACGCACGCATGGTGTCGTCGTCGAGGTGCCGCTGGAGACGGGTGAGGATGTACCCGGGGTTGAGCGCGTTGGCCGTGATCCCGTCGGCTGCCAGGCGGCGGGCACCCACCGCGAACAGGACGTCGGCGGACTTGGACTGCCCGTAGGCCGCCCAGGGGTCGTACGGCCGCTGCTCGAAGTGGGGGTCGTCGAAGTCGAAGGGCACTGCCAGGTGGGCGCCGGAGCTGACAACCACGATGCGGGCGGAGCCGGCGTCCCGCAGAGCCGTGTGCAGGCCGGTGGCCAGGGCGAAGTGCCCGAGGTAGTTGGTGGCGAGCTGCATCTCCCAGCCGCCCGGGGTGAGGGTGCGCGTGGGAAGAGCCATGATCCCGGCGTTGGCGACGAGGATGTCGAGAGGCCCACGCCACGCTCGTGCGAAGGCGTCGACCGAGGCGAGATCGGCAAGATCGAGTGCCTCGACGCGTACCCCGCCCGCGCCGTCCACGGGGGCGAGTTCCCGGACGAGTGGCTCCGCGGACTCCGGATGGCGGGTGGCGATCGTGACCTCCGCTCCGGCGGTGGCCAGGGCCCGGACGGTCTCGGCGCCGATACCGGAGGCGCCGCCGGTGACCACGGCTCGGCGGCCGGTGAGATCCACGCCGTCGATCACCTCGGTGGCGCTGGCGTGGGACGAGAAGGGAGTGGTCAGGAGGACGGTGTCGTTCACTGAGGGCCTTTCGGGCGGGGTGATCGGCGTCAAGAGGATCTTGAGGGGGGAAGGTGCCGTGGAGAACGGACGTGTGGCCGGGGCTCGTTCACTTGGCCGGCGCGGTGAGGTCCGCGTCATGTGCCGGTGCGGCGTAGTCAGTCGTTCGGCGTCGGTGGGATGTTGAAGTTGCGGTTGAAGACGTCGTCCGGGTCCCATGCGGCCTTCAGGACCCGCAGGCGGGTCAGGACGGGCTCCGGGAAGGCGTCGAGCAGGCGGGCCGGGTCGGTGTCCGTCTCGAAGCTCAGGTACGTGCCGTTCAGGTGCGGGTAGAGCCGGGCCCAGTGGCTGTCCATGCGCGGGACCCACGTCGGCGCGGTGGCGGCGACGACTGAGAAGTTCTGGGTGCGGTGCGACCAGGCCATGGCGTCCTTGGGCATGTCGTGCACCGCGCCGCCCATCGAGCGGAACTGCACGACCAGGACGTCGCCCGATTTCATCGTCTCCTCGATGATCTCGGCGGCTTCCCGGGTGATGTGCTCCAGCAGCCCGCTGCGCGTCTCCTCCAGGCCCTGGCCTTGGTGCTGGTTCCCGAGCGGGGCGACGATCATGTGGTACGGGACGAGCTGCGCCTGCTGGACGATGACAGGCCCAATGCCCAGGAACGGGGTGAGGGCCTTCTGCGCGTCCTCGACGTCGTCCCCGGCGTACACCAGAGTGACCTGTGCGGTCACCGGGTCACTGCGCCGGGCGGGAAACAGGGACAGGAAGCTGGTGATCTCGCGCGGGGCGGCCTCGACCAGGCGCCCCCATTCCATGAGGAAGTCCGCCGTGTCGGTCGCGTCCACCACGAGCGTGGCGAAGGTGACGTTCGCGAGCTCGTACGCCTGGAGCTCGAACGCCGTCACGATGCCGAAGTTGCCGCCCGCGCCACGGATCGCCCAGAACAGGTCGGGGTCGTGCTCGGCGTCGACACGGAGCCTGTGACCGTCGGCGACGACGATCTCGGCGGCCGTGATGTGGTCGATGGTCAGTCCGTACTTGCGGGCCAGGTAGCCGAGACCGCCGGCCGTGGCGAGGCCACCGACACCGACATCGCCGTAGTCGCCCGAGCTCATGGCCAGGCCGTACGGCGCCAGCTCGCGAGCGACGTCTCCCCAGCGCGCGCCGGGCTCGATCCGGATGCGTCCGGTGGCCCGGTCCAGGACCTCGACGGAGTTCATCTTCGACAGATCGATGACGATGCCGCCGTCGACGGTCGACCGGCCGCTGATGCCGTGACCCCCGCTGCGCACCGCTATGTCGACGTCCTGGCTGCGCGCGTAGGCGAGGGCCGCCACGACGTCGTCGGCGTTCTCGGCCTGGATGACCAGCGCGGGCGATCCGGTGCGGGTGTAGGTGTGACGCACGTTCTCGTAGGCCCGGTCGCCCGGCTCGACGACCTTCTTCGCGAGGGACTGCGGGACGGCGTCGTAGCTGATGGCGCCGTGCCGCTCGGCGAGGGCGACGGCCGGGCGGGCGGGCGCGGCGCTCGTGCCTGCCGTCGCCCGCTCACGCACCACCGCCTCGCGCAGCGCGGGGGCGACCTCCTCGCCGAAGGTGCGGATCAGCCTCGGGTCGTCGCGGCCGATGAAGAACCCGGAGAAGCCGTGGTCCAGGACGAGAGGGAGCAGTTCCTCGACCCATTGCTCCGGCGGCCCCTGCAGGTGGCCCCGGCGCACGGCGGAGAAGTCCACATCGATGACGTTGAGCAGCCGCCGGATCTCGCGCGGGTCACGCCCCGCCGCCAGCGCCGCCTCATCGATCATCTTGTTCGCGTCCGCCATACCGGGGGTCTGGAGGTACTCCAGCGTCGGCAGCCACCCGTCCGCCTTGCGCCCCGTCAGACGGAGCATCCGCGGCTTGTAGGAGCCCAGCCAGATCCCTATGTCGTGCGCCGGACGCGGACCGCGCTTCATCGCGGGGATCTTGTAGTACTCGCCGTCCCAGCGCAGGCGACCGGACTGATCGCCGTCCCAGACGCCGCGCACGATGTCGATCGCCTCGTCGAGGGCGTCGACTCCCTGGCCTGCCGTCAGGTGGCGGCCGCCCATGCTGCGTACGGCGTCCGGGAAGCCGCCCGCGCCGAGTCCGAGTTCGAACCGGCCGCCGGAGAGGAGGTCGAGGCTCGCCGCCGTGCGCGCGAGCACCGCCGGAGGCCGCAGGGGCAGGTTGGTGACGTTCGCCGAGACGTGGATGCGGCTGGTGCGGGCCGCGACCCAGGACAGCAGGGTGTAGGTGTCCAGGAAGTCCGCGTTGTAGGGGTGGTCCTGGAAGGTTGCGACATCCAGTCGGACCGCTTCCGTGAGTTCAGCCAGGGCCACGGCCTGTGCCGGGGCGTGCGCGGTGGGGGTGATGAAAGTGCCGAGCATGAGCTCGTGGCCGTAGTCGGGCATCGAGTGATCCTCTGGTGGCTTTGTGCTGTGCGTGGGCGCCGTGGAACTTCTCGCGGTGCGGACTTCTGTCGGGGCGCGCTTTCTTTTCCACGCGCTTCCTGTCGTAGTAGGCCGGCGATTCGGGGCTGGTCAGCGAGGCGAACGGCGCCAGGGACAGGGCCCGACAGACCGCGGACCAACTCTTTCTGGGCGTGGCCCAGGTCGCACCGGGGATGGGCACTGGTCGAGTCCCTGGGGGATGTGCGGTCTGCCCTCGTTTCGAGGTGTCGCGGCGCTGCCGACGGGGTTGGGACACAGCCGTCGGCCAGGGATCAGATTCCCTGGAGCTGCCTGCGTGAGGTGACGCCGAGCCTGTTCATGGTGCCGGCGGCGCGCTTGCGGACGTGTTCCCCAGTGGCCCACAGCTCCTGTCGGCGCGCTGGGAAAGTGCCTCCATGCCCAGTGTGCGGAAGAAGCTCGCGGGGACGTGCAGTCGCCATGACGGCACCCCCGGCGTTGCAAGGCCCCGCCCGGCCGGATCCACTCGTGCGACGAGCTGTGCGAGTCCGACGTCGCGGAGTTCGCTGACGCCGGGTCTCGGGCCATGTCCCGGCGGAAGGGTCGAGGCTCAGTCCGAAGGAGAGCGGGCGCTGGCAATCGGTCATGCGTCTACGGTGCGCCGGTCCGCCCTCACCGCAAAACGATGGGTAAGGTGCTAACCTTTTGTAAGTGGATACCATTCATGACGACACCTGCCCGAGCTTCGAAGGCACTCTCGAACTCATCGGACGCCGCTGGACGGGCTCGGTACTCCAGGCCGCCGCCCAAGGAGCCCGGCGCTTCGGCGAATACCGGGCACTGATCGACGGCATCTCCGACCGACTGCTCTCGCAGCGCCTGAAGGAACTCGAGGCGGCGGACCTCATCGAACGCACCGTCATCCCCACCACCCCCGTACAGATCCGCTACCGACTCACCCCGGACGGCCAGGCACTCGTGAACGCCCTGCAGCCACTCGCACAATGGAGCACGCGACGCGCCTCACGCCCCAGAAGGGCCGAACCAGCCGCAGCAGCCTGACCTCCCGAACCCACAGCATCAGCCCGATTACTCGGCCGGACCAAGGCTGTCGGCCCACGCCGTCACCGGTGAGCCTTGCCGTCCGAGGCTCTCGCGGGGTCAGAGCCGTACGGGGTCGTGCTCTGGAGTTGTCTGCGTGAGGTGACCCCGAGCTTGCCGAAGACCTTCCGCAGGTGCCATTCGACCGTACGCGGACTGATGAAGAGCCGGGCTCCGATCTCGGTGTTCGTCAGGCCCTCACGGACGAGTCTGACGATCTGAGTCTCTTGGGAAGTGAGTTCGCTCTGGGTGTGGGCTGTGCGTTTGCGGATGTTTTCACCCGTGGCGAGCAGCTCACGTGCGGTCCGTTGCGCGAAGGCCTCCATACCCATCGTGGTGAAGAGCTCGTGGGCGATGCGCAGCTGGTCGCGGGCGGCCTGCCGACGGCGCTCGCGGCGTAGCCATTCTCCGTAGAGGAGGTGGGCACGGGCCAACTCCCCGCGGACGGTGGTGCCGCCCAGCCGGTCGATCGCTTCCAGGTAGTGGCCTTCAGCCGCTGCGGTTTCGGCCAGGAGAGCACGCGAGCGGGCCTCTATGCCCAGTGCCCAGTCCGTGCCGCTCGGACGGGTCAGCTCCGTGAGACGGCGCAGGGCGTCAAGGGAGTGTCCGGGCACGCCGCCCCGGGCGACAGCCTCGATGTACTCGGCGAGCGTGTAGGTCGCGGTGCCCAACTCCAGCTGGCGGTACCCCTGAATGACCTCTTCCGCGGCCGACACCGCCTCCGTGTAGCGGCCCAGACTGTTGTAAAGGAGGGCCCTCGCCCACCCACCGACTTTCGGACCGTTCCCCTCACCCCGGCGGGTGGCGCCCTCAGCAGCACGCTTGGTCAGGTCGGTACATTCTGCTTCACGTCCTCGCCAGGCACTGAGTAGGAGCGCGCTGTAGAGCGGAGCCGCGGTTCCGACCGCCTCGGAGACTGTTTGCACTTCCTCCACCAGTGATGTGGCCTCGGCCAACTCGCCGGCGAACACGTGCACGGCGCCGCGCATGGTCAGGGCGAGCGGGAGTGCCGCAACCTGCCCGACCTCCCGGACGAGTTCCAGGTGGCGGGCAGCGAGCAGGGCCCACGCTTCGTGGTCCCACAGACCCGCAGCGGCCACACCGGCCACCCACAGCCAGCGCAGCCCCTCCTCCTTGGGAAGGTCCGGCTCGCGAAAGGCCCGCAGGGCCATTTTCAGGGTGGGCGCGCCGGCTTCGTGGCCTTCGACGATCCGTGCCGCGACGCCGTCGAGCAGGAGATCGGCTGGACGGGGAGGATGAGCGGCCGGTGCGGAGCGTGCTGCCCTGGCCGCTTCATACTCCCCGCCGCCGCCCGCCAGCGGGCCGGCGAACATCGCCGCGCTGATCACCTCCAGATACGTTTCACGAGCAAGGGCGGCGTCATAGGGTTCGAGCTGGCTCGCGGCCTTGAGCAACAGAACCGGCGCCTCGCTGCCCCGGTCCGTCGTGAACGCGATCTGGGCGCGCAGCAGATCGACCTCACCGCGTCGGTGGTCGTCAAGGGGGCCCGTTTCGGCAATGGACAGCAGTCGCAAGGCGGTATCGGGGGTCCCCGCCTCGTGTGTCGCCCGCGCGGCGGCCAGGGCACGCACCTGACGGCGGGCCGGATCAGGGGTCAACTCCGCCGCCCTCGCCAGGAAAGCCGCTGCCGCTGCAAGCCCGCCGCGTGTTCGCGCTCGTCTGGCTGAGCGCTCGAGTTCCGCCGCGACGACGTCGTCAGGGCCTGACGCGCCATGCGCCGCGTGCCAGGCGCGGCGGTCGGGGTCCGCCGTCGGATCGGTGGTCTCCGCCAGCACGCGGTGCGTGTCGCGGCGTTCCTCAGGCGACGCCGCCCAGTAGATGACTGAGCGTACGATCGGATGAGAGAACCGCACCCGGTCGCTGATCTCCATCAGACCGGCTGCCTCGGCAGGGGCCGCAGCCTCGAAACCGATGCGCAGCTGCTCGACCGTACGCCACAGCAAGGCCGGCTCGCCGGTGGGGTCTGCCGCCGCAGCCAGCAGAAACCGCCGGGTCTCCAGCGGAAGTCCGGCAATCCGCTGCAGATATGCCGCCTGGATCCGGTCCGTCACAGGTCGCGCACTCGGCACGCCGAAACCACCGGCGAATTCCACCGGAGTTGATTCCCTCGGCAGTTCCCGCAGCGCCAGCGGGTTGCCCCGTGCCTCAGCGACGATACGGTCGAGTACCTGCTCGTCCCATGGACCGGGAAGCACTGAGCGCAGCAGCGCTCGCGCGTCCTGCTCGGGCAAGCCTTCGACCAACAGCTCGGGCAAGCCGATGGGCTCTACCGTGCCGGGGGACACACCGTGCGGCACCCGGACCGCGAATACGATCGCCACCGATTCGGCGACCAGGCGTCGCGCGGCGAACGCCAGCGCCTGGATGGAGGCGCGGTCGAGCCACTGCACGTCGTCCACCACGCAGAGCAACGGCCTGTCCCGGGCGACCTCGGACAAGAGGCCGAGGGTGCCCAACGCGACGAGAAAGCCATCGGGCGCACATTCCGAACCCAGACCCAATGCCCCGCTCAGGGCATCGCGTTGTATGTCGGGGAGGCTCAAAAGCCGGTCCGACATGGGGGCGCACAGCTGGTGCAGCCCGGCGAAGGCCAACTCCATCTCGGACTGGACACCTGCGACGCGGGCTACATGAAATCCCCGTGCCTGCTCGACCAGGTACTCGAGCAGCGTGGACTTGCCCACGCCTGGTTCACCGCGAACCACCAACGCCCGGCTCTCTCCGCCGCGTACAGCGTCCAGCAGCTCCTCGACCTGCTCGCATTCATGACCCCGCCCTGGAACACGCGACTGCATCACCGGCCGGTCAACCACTTCGACGCAGCACGGGTATATCCGCGCCGGCGGCCTGGACGTCGGACCGTTCCGAAAATGGCCGAGCCGGGCTCAATGCGGACAATGGTGCCATCCGTGCGAGCCTTGACCGTCTGCCCACCAAACTGTTCTGGACCCTGGGGCGTTGACCACGCACGTGTGCACCTCCTGCTGACGAAAACCAGTCATTGTCCGGCCCAAGCTTCTCATCCGAGAAGGGCGCGAGGCGCTGGTGCTGATCGTCTGAATGACCGGCCGGCGGACGCGGTGCTGATCGGTCAACCAACCCGCGCGCGGATGACCGTCCGGCGATCCGCGCTGCGAATGACCGTTCAGTCGGCCGGCGCGGGATAGTCGATGTAGCCGTGTGCGTCGCCGCTGTAACAGGTCTCGCGCTGCGGCGTGTTGTACGGGCCGCCCGCCGCGATGCGGCAGCAGGGCAGGTCGGGGCTGGCGAGGTAGGCCTCGCCGAGTGCGATGACGTCGGCTGCACCGCTGTCCGGTGCGTCGCGCACCGCCATGTGCGGCGGCAGCGGCGTCGTGTCGCGGTGTGGGTGGAGGACGAGGACGCCGGGCCACAGCGAGCGCGGTGTCCGGGTAGCAGATCCGCGGGTGTCGTGTGATAAAAGACACCGTCCGCACCGGTGAAACTGAATTCCTCGCTGTCGGTAAGTGCTTGAGCCTCGCCCGCGCCGCAGAAGCCCCATACCGGGTAGGCCTCATGCGCCCGCCGGGCAGGGCGGTTGCAAGTTCCGGGATCGCGTAGATCGTCTGCGTCCGGCGGGAGTTGACGCAGCAACAGCACAGGCACGAGACCGGTGATCAT
>NZ_JBFAKW010000145.1:0-22698 GCF_040655955.1 Streptomyces sp. NPDC050263
GGGCCCGCAGCGTCGCGGGCCCGGCGACCGGTGTCCTCCCGCAGGGGACGCGGTCGGATCAGCCGGGGACGTGGCAGTCGAACGCGTGCAGATACGGGTTGACCGGGCTGATGTCGTCGATGACCAGACCCGCCTCGGTGAGCCGGCTCACCATGCTCTCGGTGGTGTGCTTCGCCCCGCCGACGTTGAGCAGCAGCATCAGGTCCATCGCCGTGCTGAACCGCATCGACGGCGAGTCGTCGACGAGGTTCTCGATGACCACGACCCGGGTCCCGGGACCGCCCGCGCCGATGACGTTGGCCAGGGTGCGGGCCGTGCTCTCGTCGTCCCACTCCAGGATGTTCTTGATGACGTAGACGTCGGCCTTGACCGGCACGGCCACGCGGACGTCGCCCGGCACGATGCGGGCACGGTGGGCGAGGTCGCCGCCGTCGCGCAGCCGGGGCACGGCGTTGTCGACGACGCGGGGCAGGTCGAGCAGGCTGCCGTGCATCGCGGGGTACTTGTCCAGCAGGCTGGCCACCACATGGCCCTGGCCGCCGCCGATGTCGGCGACCGACGTGCTGCCGGTCAGGTCGAGCAGGGCGGCGACCTCGCGCGCCGACTGCTCGCTGGAGGTCGTCATGGCCCGGTTGAAGACCTCGGCGGACTCGGGGGCGTCCTCGTTGAGGTAGGTGAAGAACTCCTTGCCGTAGAGGTCCTCGACGACGTTGCCGCCGGTGCGCATCGCCTCGTCGAGCTTCGGCCAGGCGTCCCAGGTCCACGGCTCGGTGCACCACAGGGCGATGTTGCGCAGGCTGTGCGGGTCGTCCTCGCGCAGCAGCCGGGACATCTCGGTGTGCGCCCACGTCCCGTCGGGGCGCTCGGTGAAGACGCCGTAGCAGGTCAGGGCGCGCAGCAGCCTGCGCAGCGGGCGGGGTTCGAGCTTCGCCGCGGCGGCGAGGTCCTCGACGGTCATGGGGGCGTCGCCGAGGGCGTCGGCGACGCCCAGCCGGGCGCAGGAGCGGACGGCGGCGGCGCACGCCGCACCGAACACGAGCTCGCGCAGACGCATGGACGGCGGTGGGGCGGTCTCAGCGGTTGTCATGTGCCGCCTTCTTTCTCTGTGGGGGGAGTCCCTGCGGGGAGGAGAGGGGCACGGTCAGCACAGGCCGGCGGGCTTCGACGCCTTGCAGGTGTTGCCCACGAAGGTGTTGCCCTTGCCGGCGGTGTCCGTGTTGACCAGGTCGGCCGGGGAGTTGTCGCGCAGCTTGTTGTCGCTGATCCGGTTGCGGTCGCTGGTGGTGCCCACGAAGCTCTTGAACAGGACGATGCCGCCCGACAGCGAGGACTTGCCGACGTTGTCCTCGATGACGTTCCGGGTGATCAGGCTGTCCTCGGCGCCGGTCAGCACGATGCCGGAGCCCTGGAGGGCGTCCAGCCGGGCCGTCTTCGGGCAGGACTTGTTGTTGCGCACGATGCGGTTCTCGGCCACGGTCACGAAGCCGGCCTTGGGCTTGTTCTCGTCGCCGACGACGAACACCGCCGCGCAGTTGCCGGTGAGGTGGTTGCGCGCGAGGGTGAGGTTGCGCAGCCGGCGCACGGTGACGCCGATCCGGTTGCCCTCCAGCCGGTTGTGCTCGACGACCGTTCCCTCGGAGTCCGTGGCGCCCAGTTCCTGCGTGACGCTGTTGGCGAGGAACAGCCCCGCGTCGCCGTTGTCCCGGGCGGTGTTGTTCCGGAACTCACCGTGGCGGGACGCCTCCTGGGCGATGCCCCACACGCCGTTCTTCACCGCGGTGACCTTGCGCACCGTCAGCGCGTCGGCGGCCATGGCGTAGACGCCGTTCTTGGTGAAGCCGGAGACGGTCAGGGAGGCGATGGTGACGTCCTCGACGGGGTGGGCCTTGGTGCCGACGACACAGATGCCGTTGCCGCCCGCGGCGCAGGCGCCGACAGCCTTCTTGCCCTTCTTCTTGGCCGCCGGCCGGAGCACCGTGTCGCGGCCCATGCCGCGCAGGGTCAGCCCGTGCGTCTTCACGTCGACGCTCTCGCGGTAGGTGCCGGCGGCGAGCAGCACGGTGTCGCCCGGCTCGGCCCTGTCCACCGCCTTCTGGATCGATTCCCCCGGCTGGACCAGATGGACCACGTGTCCGGGGGCGGGCGGGGCCGCGCCGAGCCCCGTCCCGAGGAGCGCCGCGGTGCACGCCAGGTATGCGATATGGCATTTCTTCATATTGTGCACGCTATGACCGGATGGCCCGAGAACCGGTGAGATGGGCCATCCGGCGGCGTGTCCCGCACAGAGCGAAAGGCGCGCTCAGTTCGAGTCGGGGCGCTGACGGCGGCCGCCGCCCGGCGACCGCCGGGGAAGCCGTCGCGGCCGGACCTCCTCGGCCGGCGCCTCCTGGACGGACCGCGCTTTGGCCGACTCGTCCTGCCATGCCTCGAAGTCCGTGAAGGCGTCGCCGGATTCCAGCAGGCCCAGAGCCGCCGCGCCGCCCGGATACCGGGACGCCGGGACGGTCTTGACGAGCGCCAGGGCCAGGGTGTCGGAGTCGGGCTGGGCGTCGGGCGAGCGGTGGGTGACCGTGTCGGGCAGCATGACGAGGGACGTCGTGCCGGACTGCTCGCCGGACGGGCGCAACTGGACGCGGATGCCGTGCCGTTCGGCGAGTCTGCCGACCACGAACAGTCCCATGTGCTGGGAGATGTCGGCGTCCACGGTCGGCGGGTTGGCCAGCCTGTGGTTGATGACCGCGAAGTCGTCCGCCTCCAGCCCGATGCCCTCGTCATGGATCTCGATCATGACCCGGCCGTCGGGGAGCCGGACGGCCGTCACCCGCACCTCCGAGCGTGGGGAGGAGAACACGGTGGCGTTCTCGAGCAGTTCGGCGAGCAGATGCACCAGGTCGGTCACGGCCCCGCCGTGGATCTGGGTCTCCGGGATGCCGGCGAACCGGATGCGCTCGTACTGCTCCACCTCCGACGAGGCCGCGCGGAGGACGTCGACCAGCGGAAGGGGCTGGTTCCACTGCTGGGCGGGCGTCTCGCCGCCGAGGACGAGGAGGTTCTCGCCGTTGCGGCGCACCCGGGTGGCGAGGCTGTCCAGCCGGAAGAGGTTCTCCAGCTGCTCCGGGTCGGTCTCGTTGTCCTCCAGGCTGGTGATCAGCGCCAGTTGACGCTCGATCAGGGACTGGCTGCGGCGCGAGAGGTTGGTGAAGATCGCGTTGATGTTGCCGCGCAGCAGGGCCTGTTCGGCGGCGAGCCGGACGGCCTCGCGGTGGACGTGGTCGAAGGCCCGGGCGACCTCGCCGATCTCGTCGGTGGTGTTGATCGCGATCGGCGTGACCCGGGTGTCCACCTGGCCGGGGTCGGTCTGCGACAGCTGGTCGATCAGGGCCGGCAGCCGCTGGCCGGAGATCTCGATGGCGGAGGCGCTGAGCCGGCGCATTCCGGTGCTCATCGTGCGGGCCACCCAGGAGGCGAGGAGGAACGCGGCGAGCACCGCGGCGAGCACCAGCGCGGCGTTGACGACGGCGTCGCGGCGGGCGTCGTCGGCGATGTCCTGGGCGCTCGCGAGCGCGGAGTCGGTGAGGTTCACCTGAATGCCGCGGTAGGCGTCGAAGCCCAGGGTGGACGCGCCGAAGAACGACTCGGGGGTGATGCCCTGCTCGGCCAGTTCGGCGGCCGGCTTCCCGGTGGCGATCTCGGCGATCATCTCGTCGATGGCGGGCGGGGTGACGAACGTCTGCCCCGCCGCCTCGGCCTTCGCGGCGGCCTCGGCGGTCTGCTGCTTCCCCTTGGCCTCGGCGTCGGCCAGCGCCTGCTGGAGCCGCGCCATGTCCTCGGTGGTGCCGGCGCCCGCGAACTCCTGGAGGCCGACCTGTTCCAGGTAGGCGTAGGAGCGGAACGAGGCGAGCTGGGCCTGGAGTTCGCCTTCGGCGAGGCTGTCGCGGTCCTCCACCAGCAGGTGGGTGCCGATGGACCGGATCAGGGACTCGGCCGCCTGGGTGAGGGAGATGGTGTAGAGCGTGCGGCCGAAGCTCGCCTGGTTGGTGCTGCCGTAGCCCAGTTCGTTCGAGAGCTCCATCAGGGGGTGCTGGATGGTGTGGTAGCTCTCCTCGGTCTGCACCCCGGACATCCGGGGGGTGAACGCGGCGCTCCGCACGGCGGTCAGCTGCTTCTCGCCGTTGCGCACCAGCTCCACGCGGCGCAGGAGTCCGGGGTTCTGCGGTATCCGGGCGACCGCCGCGTCGAACGCCTTGGCGTCCGCGTCGGTGGTCTTCCGGGCCTGGACGACCGTGTCCGTCGCCTTCTTCTCCGTGACCAGCGGGATGACCGAGACGTCGCGCTCGTTGATCGCGTCGCTCGCGTACTTGTTCGCCGCCTGGACCAGTTCGGCCACGCGGACCGCGTCGTCGGCGTCCTGCCAGGTGTCGACCGAACGTTTCACCCGCGCGCCCCCGAGGACGAGCGCGACGAGCACCGGGATCAGCAGCACGGCCCGTAGTCGCCTGCCCACCGGCCAGTTGCGGGTGAGGGACCTTCTCCGTCCCTCCGCTGTGGGTGAGTTGTTCGGCACGCTTGTCCTATCGCCTCTGGGTCGCCTCGCGCATGACGCGCCGGCACACCTCGGTACGACGAGTCGGCGGCGCCGCGTTCAGTTACGTTCAAAAAAGTGATGCAACTTTCATCAAAGTGATCGCGCACCACAGTACGCCGAACGCCCGCCCGGGGGGAGTCCCGTCAAGCCCGTCCGTGGGCCTCCTGGGTGCGTCGTGACAGTGCGTCGATGACGACCGCGGCGAACAGCACCCCGCCGGTGATGATGAACTGGACGGCCGGGGGAGTGTCGGTGATGGCCATGCCCGAGGCGATCGACTGGATGACCAGCATGCCGAGCACCGCCGACCAGGTCGTGCCGCGCCCGCCGAACAGACTGGTGCCGCCGATGACGGCCGCCGCGATGGCGTTGACGAGCAGCACGCCCGAGCCCGAGCTCTGGCTCACCGAGGTGATGCGGGAGGCGAGGAACAGGCCGCCGATCGCGGCCATGGTGCCCGAGGTCGCGAGCACCGCCGTCTGCACCCAGGTCACGTTGAGGCTGGCGCGCCGGGCCGCCTCGATGCTGCCGCCGAGTGCGTAGACCTGCCGGCCGTAGTGGGTGCGGCGGAGCACGATGTCGAGGCCGGCCACCACCGCCAGGAAGACGAGCAGGGCGAGCGGCAGACCCTGGAACCGGTTGAGCAGATAGGCGATGGTGAACGCGACCGCCGCGAGACCTCCGGTGCGCACCACGATGTCGTTCAGCGAGCGGTGCGGCATGCCGACGGCCCTGCGCCGCCGCCGGTCCCGGTCGCCGACGAGGAAGACCGTGCCCACGGCGAGCGCCGCCAGGCCGTAGGCGACCGCGTCCTGCGTGAAGTAGTAGCTGGTCAGCCTGGCGACCAGCCCGTTCTCGTCGAGGTTGACGGTGCCGCTGTCGCCGAGGATCGCGAGCATCAGGCCGTTCCAGGTGAGCAGCCCGGCGAGCGTGACCACGAACGCGGGCACCCGGGTCCGGGCGATGGAGTAGCCCTGGACGGTCCCCGCCACGGTGCCCGCGAGCACCGCGACGATCAGCGCGAGCCACTCCGGCACCCCGTTGTTCACGTTCAGCACCGCGAACACGGCCGCCGCCAGGCCGCTGACCGAGCCGACGGACAGATCGAGCTCGCCGAGCAGCAGCACGAAGACGATGCCGACCGCGATCAGGCCCGTCCCCACGATGTCCACGCTGAGGTTGGACAGGTTCCGGGGCGAGAGGAAGTTCTCGTTGAGGGACTGGAAGGTGATCCAGACGACGGCCAGGACGAGGACCACGGGGAGCGACCCCGGTTCCCCGGCGCGCAGCTTGCGCCGGAAGACCGCCACCCCGCTCGCCACGCCACGGCCGACGGCCCGCACGCTCGTCACCACCCCGCCTCCCGGGCGGCCGGCCGGCGGGGAACGTTCTCCGTGGCGCCGGTGATGGACGAGACGATCTGCTCCTGCGAGGCGGTGTTCACGTCGAAGAAGCCGTTGTTGCGCCCCAGGCGCAGCACCGCGGCGCGGTCCGCGAGAGCCTTCACGTCGCCCATGCTGTGGCTGATGAGCAGGACGCCCAGACCGCGGTCGCGCAACCGGTCGACGAGGTCGAGGACCTCGGTGGTCTGTTCGAAGCCCAGCGCGGCCGTCGGCTCGTCGAGCAGCAGGATCCGCGGGTCGCCGAGGAGCGAGCGGGCGATGGCGACCGTCTGCCGCTGACCGCTGGAGAGCGAGACGACCGGGCCGCGCAGATCGGGCAGCCCCTTGGTCAGTCGTTCCAGCAGCTGCCGGGTGCGGCGCTCCATCTCCATCTCGTCGAGGAACCCGAACCGGCGGATCTCCCGGCCGAGGAACAGGTTGCCGACGACGTCGAGGTTCCCGCACAGCGCGAGATCCTGGTAGACGGTGGCGATGCCCAGGTCCCGGGCGTCGTGCGGGCGTCTGATGTGGACCGGTCGGCCCTGCCACTCGATGACGCCCCGCTCCGCCGGGGCGACCCCGGAGATCACCTTGACCAGGGTGGACTTGCCGGCCCCGTTGTCCCCGAGCAGCGCGACGACCTGGCCTGCGTGGATCTCCAGCTCGATGTCGACGAGGACCTCGACGACGCCGAAGCGCTTGCACACGCCCCGCAGCGCCAGCAAGGGGGCATCCGGCACGAAGACCAACTCCTTCCCGGGGACGGACCGATGCGGCGCCGGACGAGTCCGGGTCGGACTCGTCCGGGTCAGATGAGTCCGGCCTCGGCGCAGGCGGCCCGGAGCTCGGGAGTGCAGATCTGCCGGACGGTGTGCAGTCCGTCCTTCACGACGGTCTGCGCGATGTTGCCGACCGTCACGGACACCGGGGTGAGCAGCACGGACGCGACCGGCTCGCCGCCGCGGGTCGGCACCTCGCCGGTGGCCGGCGGGTCGAGGCTCTGCCCGCGGGCCGCCGCCACGGCCATCGCGCCGCCCGCGGCCGCCTCGGGCCGGAACGGCTTGAACACCGTCATGTACTGGTCGCCGGCGACGATCCGGCGCAACGCCGAGAGCTCGGCGTCCTGCCCGGTGACCGGGGGCAGCGGGGAGACCTTGTTCGCCTTGAGGGCGGCGATGCTCCCGCCGGCGAGGCCGTCGTTGGCCGCGTAGACCCCGTCGATGGCGTCGGCGCCCAGCGCGGCGAGGGCCCCGGACATGTTCATGTGCGCGGTCTCCGCCCGCCACTGGGGGGTGTCGTAGGCCTTGCCGATCCTCACCTTCCCGCTCAGCACCGACAGCGCGCCCTTCTGGAACGCCTTGGCGTTCGGGTCGCTGGGATCGCCGTTCATCATGACGATCTGGGCGCCGGGCACCTTGTCGCCCATCGCCGTCAGCAGGGCCCGGCCCTGGAGCCGGCCGACCTCCACCCCGTCGAAGGAGACATAGCCCGAGATCGGGCCCTCGGCGAGCCGGTCGTAGGCGATGACGGGGATGCCGGCCTCGTGCGCCTTCGTGACCGCCGGGCCGAGCGAGCGGGCGTCCACGGCCACGAGCACGATGGCGTCGACGCCCTTGGTGATCATCGAGTCCATCTGTTCCTGCTGGAGGGCGACATCGCCCTTGGCGTTGGTGTCCTCGACCACGCAGGTGTCGCACAGCTCCTCGATCCTCTTCTCCAGCAGGGGTCTGTCCTGTGCCTCCCAGCGCGCCGTGGTGGCGTCCGGCAGCAGCAGGCCGATGCGCGGTCCCTCCTCCCCGTCGGAGTCGGTCCCGGCACCCGCCCCGCAGGCCGCCAGGACGACCGCGGTGGAGAACGCGGTCACCGTGGCGGCTGTGTCTCGTATGCAGGCCTTCATCTGCGATACCTGCCATGGATGACAATAAGGTGGATATGTTCGGTTGATCCGTATATGCGATTCTGGTGGGTGGGTGCGTCGATCTCAACCGGTCGGCACCTGCGGCAGGACGGGAGGTACGTTGCGGACATGCCTCGACCGGGCCCTGACCTTCGCCGGAGCGACACTGGCAGCGGTCTACGCGCCCAGCGCCGGCACCGAGGATCTTCGGTTGGTGGACGCGTCCGGAGGCACCCCTTCCGGAGCGGGCCCGCCGGAGCGACTCCCCCTGTCCGGTGACTCACCCGCGGCCCGCGCCTTCCGCACCGACCACCCCCTCTGGCTGCCCCCCGGGACCACATCCGGGACCACATCCGGGACCACACCCGACGCGACTCCCCTCGGCGCGCTCCCGCTCGGCCCCCCGGGCGGCCGCCTCGGCTGCCTCCTCGTCCTGAGCGCCACGGCGGACGGCTTCGAGAACGAACAACGCCGCTTCCTCGAGCGATACGCCGACGCGGTCGCAGGCCTCCTCCAGCCGGGCGCCGACCCGCCGAAGCCGACGCCGCTGCTCGGCCCCGCACTGCGCAGCCTGCGCGTCGGCTCCTTCGTCCTCGTCCCGGACACCGGCCTCATCGACGCCGACGACACGCTGCTCGAACTCGTGGGCATCACCCCGGACGACTTCGACGGAAAGGTCGACACCCTGCTCGCGCACGCCCTCCCGGAGGACATGCACGCCCTCATGTCCGTCCTGGAGCCCTCCGACGAGGCCTCCGGCCGACGCGACCTGGAGTTCCGGGTGCGCGGCCCGGCCGGCGAGATGCGCTGGCTCAGCCTGAGCTGCCGGGTCGCAGCGGGCGCCGCCGACCGACCGGAACAGGTGGTCGGCGTGGTCACGGCGACCCCCGTCCTGCGCCGCGGCGGCGACGACGTCTCCAGGATCCAGTGGCTCACCGCCGCCCTCGACGACGCCGCCACCGTCCGCGACGTCGGCCGCGTCGTCGTCGCCGCCCTGCGCGAGCCGCTGGCCGCCGACCGCGTCGCCCTCGCCGCGCTCCAGGACGACCGCCTCATGGTCACCGTCCTCGACCCGCCCCAGCCCAC
This sequence comes from Streptomyces sp. NPDC050263, assembly GCF_040655955.1. NCBI lineage: Bacteria > Bacillati > Actinomycetota > Actinomycetes > Kitasatosporales > Streptomycetaceae > Streptomyces > Streptomyces sp. NPDC050263. The sequence continues at coordinate 8,951 of NZ_JBFAKW010000145.1, forward strand.
CGCCTGGCCGCCGACCTGGCGCTCCGAATGGCGCACCGAATGGCCCGACGCACCCCTGCGCGCCCTCCCCACCCTCCAGGCCGCCATGCGCGACGGACGGATGGACCTCTGGCCCGCCGGCGCCCTCCTCGAACCCGGGCTGGCCGGCATCGGCCCCGGCGGACTCGCCGTCCTGCCGCTGCCCGCGAAAGGCCAGGTCGCCGGCGTGTGCCTGGTCGGCTGGGACCGGCCGCACGAGTTCGCTCCCGAGGAACGGTCCCTGCTCACCGCCACCGCCGCCCTTGTCGGCCAGGCGCTCAAACGCGCCCACGCCCACGACGCCGAGCAGGAACTCGCCACGATGCTCCAGCGCAGCCTGCTGCCCCGCCGGCTGCCCGAACTCCCCGGCGGCACCGCCGTCGCCCGCTACCTGCCCGCCCGACGCGGCCTCCAGGTGGGCGGCGACTGGTACGACGTCATCGCCCTCTCCGAGGACCGCGTCGCACTCGTCATCGGGGACGTCCAGGGACACAGCGCCGGCGCCGCCACGATCATGGGCCAGATGCGCACCGCGGTCCGCGCCTACGCCATGGAGGGCCACCCGCCCGACGTGGTCGTCTCGCACGCCAACCGGCTCCTCGTCGGCATGGAGACCGACCTCTTCGCCACCTGCTGCTACGCCGAACTCGACATGGAGGAGGGCAACACCCTCTTCGTCCGCGCCGGCCACCTCGCACCCATGCTGCGCCTGCCCGACGGCGCCACCGAGGAGGTCGAGGTCGCCGGCGGACCCCCGCTGGGCATCCTCGCCGAGGCAGAGTTCCCCATGACGGCCGTCGAACTGGCCCCCGCCACGGTCCTCGCCCTGGTCACCGACGGTCTGGTCGAGGCCGCCGACCTGCCCCTGGACGAGGGCATGCGCCGCACCCGCGTCGCCCTCGCCGCCGCCGACCCCGCCGACCTCGGCAAGATGGCCGACGAACTCCTCGGCGACGCCGGCCGCCGGGAGGACGACGTCGCCCTGCTGCTCCTGCGCTACGACGGCATGAAGACCCGTCCCATCCGGGCAGGCTGGATGGTGTGGCGGCTGCCCGACGCCGTCATGCACGCCCGCCGCTTCACCGCCCGCACCCTGCGCCGCTGGAACGTCCCCGAGACGGCCGACGCCGTGCTGCTGGTCGTCTCCGAACTCGTCACCAACGCCCTCGTGCACACCCAGGGCCCGGTCCGCCTCGACCTGATCCTGCGCGGCGACCGGGTGCGCGTCTGCGTCAGCGACTCCTCGCCGCGGGCGCCCGCCAAGCCCGTGATCGTCGACTGGGAGGCGACCGGCGGCCGCGGCCTGCTGCTGGTCGAGGCCATGTCGGAGTCCTTCGTCACGGTCCCGGTCGCCGGCGGCAAACAGGTGTGCAGCGAGATCGCCGTACCCGGGGAAGTGCCATGAGGAACCGTCCCAGCCCGCGCAGACACCTCGTCGCCGTGCTCGCCGCGGCCCTCTTGGCACTGCCCCTGGCCGCCTGCGGGGGAGACGACGAGCCGACCGCGGGAGAAGGCTTCACCGTCGGCCTGCTGCTCCCCAGCCGCGCCGTCCCCCGCTGGGAACACGCGGACCGGCCGCTGATCGAGGCGAAGCTGAAGGCGCTGTGCCCCGCCTGCACGGTGGAGTACGCCAACGCCGAGAACGACGTGATGAGACAGCGACAACAGCTGATCTCCATGGTCACCAAGGGCGCCGAGGTCCTGATCCTCGACGCCGCCGACGCCCGGGCGATGCGCTCCTCGATCCAGGAGGCCCGCCGCGCCGGCGTCCCCGTCATCGCCTACGACCGCCTCGCCGAGGGCCCCATCACCGGCTACGTCAGCTTCGACGGCCGCCAGGTCGGCCGGCTCCAGGGTGAGGCGCTCCTGAAGGCCATGGACCGGCGGGCGGCGGGCCACGACATCGTCATGGTGAACGGCGACCCCACCAGTCCCAACGCGGCCCTGTACCGCAACGGCGCACTGTCCGTCCTCACCGGCGAGGTGAGGATCGGCAGGTCCTACGACACCCTGGACTGGAGCACCCAGCACGCCCACACCAACATGTCCGCCGCCATCGCGGCCCTGGGCCCGGACCGGATCGACGGCGTCCTGGCGGCCAACGACTCCATCGCGGCCGGCGTCGTCGCCGCCCTCAAGAGCGCCGGCGTCACCAGGCTGCCGCCCGTCACCGGCCAGGACGCCGACCTCGACGCCGTGCGGCGCATCGTGAAGGGCGAGCAGTACATGACCGTGTACAAGCCGTTCGAGAAGGAAGCCGCCGCCGTCGCCGCCATGGCCGTCGCCGTCGGCCGAGGCGAGGATCCCCGCGACAGCGCCACGACGACCGTCGACAGCCCCACCACCGAGGACATCCCGGCGGTCCTGCTCACACCGGTCGCGGTGACGGTCGACGACATCGAGCCGATCCTCGTCGAGGGCGGCCGCTACACCGTCGCCCGGATCTGCACTCCGCCACTCCGGGCCGCCTGCGACCGGGCCGGACTCACCCCGTAGGCCGTCGGCGTCCGGGACGTCAGTGCTGGTACGGCTGCTGCTGCGGCTGCCCGTACGCCTGGCCGCCGCCGATGCCGCCACCCGCGCCCTGCGCCGGCAACTGGTCGGCCTGCTCCTTCGTCACCTTCTGCTCGGCACCGCAGAACGTGCACTGCGTCGCGTACTTCGTCGAGATCGGGAACAGCGGCACGAAGAACAGCGTGAACTTCGTGACCCGCTTCCTGAGCGTGTGCGCGGAGGGGTTGCCGCAGTGCCCGCACACCAGCGTCAGTATCGCCAGTTGGTAGAGGTATCCCTTGGTGCCGAAGATGATCACGCTGCACTTCTTTCTGGATGATGGTCCGAAGAGCGATTGTCCGCACGGCACAGTCTGGTGCATACGGCGTCACTCGCGTGAGCCGCAGGCGGCTCCAAGCCCTGCGCCACGCGGGCGACCTCCCGGCCGCGACTGCGGCGGTCGCCGCCGCCGCACAGCCATGGTCGTCTGGCCGCCGCACAGCGGCGCTTCCCGCTCCCGTTCAAGGAGAGGTTCATGCCCCGACTCACCCGGTCGGCGGGCGTCACCGCCGCCGTCCTCGCCCTGGGCCTGCTGGCCACGGCGCCCGCCTCGGGCGGCGAGCCGCCCGTCACCGACCCGCGCGTGGTCGCCCACTTCGACTTCGCCGCAGGACAGACACCGGAGAACATCGCACTCGAACCCGACGGCTCCGCCGACCTGACCTTCTCGACCGCCCGGCAGGTCGCCAACGTCAGCCGCACCGGGACGCGCATCCTCGCGACCCTGCCCGCCGTGGCGAACCCGCACACCCCCGTCGTCGGCGCGGCCGTCGTCCTCGGCATCGCCCGCGCCTACGACGGCACCCTCTACGTCAACTACGCCACCGGCACCAGCGAGACCGGCATCTGGCGCATCCCCCGCGGCGGCGGCACCCCCCGGCAGATCGCCCAACTGCCGCCGAACGGGTTCCCCAACGGTCTCGCCCTCGACGAGCGCCGCGGCGTGCTCTACGCGGCGGACTCGGTGCTGGGCACCGTCTGGCGCGTCCCGCGCGCGGGCGGCACGCCCACCGCATGGGCCACCGGAGCCGCCCTCGAACCGGTCACCGCGCCGCACGCGGGCGGTCCTCCCGTGGCCGGCGTCGGAGCCAACGGCCTCCGCTTCCATCGCAACGCCGTCTGGGTGTCCAACTCCGCCACCGGCACCCTGCTGCGCATCCGGGTACGCCACAACGGCTTCCCCGCCCCGATCCAGACCCGGGCCACCGGGCTGTACGGGATCGACGACTTCGGCTTCGTCGAGCGCCACCGCGACACGGCCCTCGTCGCCCTGATCGGTGCCAACCAGATCGCCCGCGTACGCCCGAACGGCACCCACACGGTCGTCCTCACCCGACAGGACGGGCTGTCCAACCCCACCTCCGTGGCCGTACGCGGCCGCACCGCCTACGTCCCCAGTGCGTCGTACTTCACCCGGCAGGACAAGGACCCCAACCTGCTCCTGGCTCGCGTGCACCAGCGCGCCCGCGGCTAGCCGGCCGACGGCTGATGCACGAACACGTGGCCCCGGGACCGCTGACGGTCACGGGGCCACGCGGGGGACCGGCCTACAGGCCGGCCGCGGCGCTGTGCAGGTTCTTCGCGGCCAGGGCGAGCCCCTCGGTCTGCGAGTAGGCGGCGTCCTCGTGCTCGATGTTCACGGCCATGTCCGGGTCGATCTCGGCCAGGGCACGCAGGAACTCGGTCCAGAACGGGATCTCGTTGCCGTTGCCGACGGCGACGAACTTCCACGCCGGGTTCTCGGGCCAGGAGTTGCACCAGAAGCCGTAGCCGGTCGGGACCTTGTCGGGGTCGTCGGCGGGCACCCGGCCGAACGACGTGTCCAGTACGCCGCGGATGTCGGCGCCCGGGCAGAGCGTCGCGTCCTTCGCGGCCGCGTGGAACACCAGCGGGCCCAGCCACTTGATGGACGCGATGACGTCCATGCCCTGCCACATCAGGTGGGACGGGTCCATCTCCGCGCCGACGTTCGCCAGGCCGCCCGCGTCGACCAGACGCTTGAGCGTGACGGGGGAGAAGACGATGTTGTGCGGGTGCATCTCGATGGCGACCCGGACGTCGTTCTCCCGGGCGAGGGCGTCGATCTCCTTCCAGAACTCGACGGCCACGCCCCACTGGTAGTCCAGGACGTCCATGTAGACGCCGTCCCACGGGTTCACGACCCAGGACGGGTACTTGGCGTCGGGGTCGGAGCCGGGGGTGCCGGACATGGTGACCACGTGCTTGACGCCCAGCAGACCGGCGAGGCGGATGGTGCGCCGCAGGTCGTCGGCGTGCTTCGGGCCGACCCCGGGGAGCGGGTTGAGCGGGTTGCCGTTGCAGTTGAGGCCGGTGAGCTCCATCCCGCGCTCGGCGAACGTCGCCAGGTACTCCTCGCGGGCGGCGGCCGACGACAGCAGCAGGTCGACCGGGCAGTGCGGGGAGGGGATGAAGCCGCCGGTGTTGACCTCCACCGAGGTCAGACCGTTCTCCTTGAGGATGTCGAGGGCCTCGGTGAGGGGGCGGTCGTGCAGACAGGCGGTGTAGGCGCCGAGCTTGAGTGCCATGTGGGTGCTCCTTGGATGCGTGGGGGACGTCAGGCGACGGGCGGAACGGCCACGGCGGCGCCGCCGTTGCGGGAGGAGTCGACGACGGCCTGGATGATCTCCATGGTGCGCAGCGCGTCGGCGAAGGTGGCGCAGGCCGGCAGCGGCTCGGCGACGCCCGCGACCTGGTCCAGGAAGGCCCGGGTCTGGTACGTGAAGTTGTCGGCGTTGTTGGCGCCCACGCCCGCCGCCTCCATCGGGACACCGCCGGCGAAGTACGGCAGCTGCGGTCCGACGATGACCTGCCGGGCGCCGCGGGTACGGGCGTCGGGCTGGGCGTCGTCGAAGAGGTACTCGGCGGGGCGGTGCTGGTCGAACGCGGCACGCCCGCCGACGCCCAGGACGTCGAAGGCGAGCCCGTTCGGCAGACCGAAGCCGGTGCGCGTCACCGAGAAGGTGCCGACCAGGCCCGACTGGAAGGTGGCGGTGAAGGACGCGGTGTCCTCGTTCTCCACCTCGCCGAACTCGTCGGAGACGGGAGCGGCGTTGTGCCCGACGACCGCGCCCAGCGGCAGCGGACGCTTGGCGATCTGCGTCGAGAGGACGGCGCCCGAGACGGACACGATGGGACCGGCGACGTACTCGGCGGCGTCGATGACGTGCGAGCCGACGTCCCCGAGCGCACCCGAACCGGCGCCGCCCTTGAAGCGCCAGCTCAGCGGACCGCGCGGGTCGGTCGCGTAGTCGCACCAGTAGCGCCCGCTGAACAGGGTGAGGTCACCCAGCTCACCGCGCCGCACGTGGTCACGGATGCCGGCGATGCCGGGCGAGCGGCGGAAGGTGTAGCCGACGGCCGTCACGACGTCGGCGGAGCGCTCCAGCTCGGCCATCGCGCGGGCGTCCTCCAGCGAACCGGCGAGCGGCTTCTCGCACAGCACGTGCTTGCCCGCGGCGACCAGCGCCTCGGCGATCGGCCGGTGCAGAGCATTGCCGACGACGATGCTGACCGCGTCGATCGTCGGGTCCTCGACGACGGCCTCCCAGCTCGGGAGCGCCTTCTCGAAGCCGTAACGCCGGGCGGCGTCCTCGCCGAGCGCCACGTTGGCATCGGCAATCGCGGCCAACCGCACCGGCGGCAGACCGGCGCCGAAGACGGTGTTGACGTTGCGGTATCCGGCGGCGTGGCTGCGACCGGCCATGCCCGCGCCGATCACGGCGACGGAAAGGGGCTTGCCCGAGGTGGTCATGGAGGTGCCTTTCGAAAAGTCCCGGTGGGGGAATCTCAGTTGGAGGTGGGGAAGTTGAAGCCGGCGGTGACCTGCTGGGCGGGCTGCGGCCAGCGGGTGGTGACCACCTTGGGGCGGGTGTAGAAGCGGATGCCCTCGGGACCGTGGATGGGGGAGTCGCCGATGAGCGAGTCCTTCCAGCCGCCGAAGGAGTAGTACGACATCGGGACGGGCACCGGCACGTTGATGCCGATCATGCCGACCTTGATGTTGCGCTGGAAGCGACGGGCGGCCTCGCCGGAGGCGGTGAAGAGGGCGGTGCCGTTGCCGTAGGGGTTGGCGTTGATCAGATCGATCGCCTGGTCGAGGGAGTCGGCGCGGACGATGGCCAGCACCGGGCCGAACAGCTCCTCCTTGTAGGCGTCCATCTCGGCGGTGACGTGGTCCAGGAGGGAGGGGCCGGTGAAGAAGCCGTCCTCGTGGCCGTCGACCTTCAGTCCGCGTCCGTCGACGACGACGGTGGCGCCCTGCGTGGCGGCGACGCCGACGGCGTTCTCGACGCGCTCCTGCGCGACCTTGGTGACCAGCGGACCCATGTCGGTGCCGGTGACGTCACCGGGACCGACCTTGATCTCACGGGCCTTGCGCTCAAGGATCTCGACCAGGGCGTCGGCCGCGCCGCCGACCGCGACGGCCACCGAGACCGCCATGCAGCGCTCGCCGGCCGAGCCGTAGGCGCCGGCGGTGATGTGGTTGGCGGCGAATTCGAGGTCGGCGTCGGGGAGGACGACGGCGTGGTTCTTGGCGCCGCCGAGGGCCTGGACGCGCTTGCCGTGGGCGGTGGCCTGCTCGTGGACGTACTTGGCGATCGGCGTCGACCCGACGAAGGAGACGGCCTCGATGCCGGGGTGGGTGAGGATCGCGTCCACGGCCGGCTTGCCGCCGTGCACGACGTTGAACACGCCGTCGGGCAGGCCGGCCCGCTTGTACAGCTCGGCGACGAAGTTCGCGGCGGACGGGTCGCGCTCGCTCGGCTTCAGGATGAACGTGTTGCCGGTCGCTATCGCCATCGGGTGCATCCACAGCGGCACCATGGCGGGGAAGTTGAACGGGGTGATGCCCGCGACGACGCCCAGCGGCTGACGGAAGTTGTGGACGTCCACACCGCGCGAGACCTGGTCGGAGAAGGACCCCTTCAGCACGTCGCCGAGCCCGCAGACGAACTCCACGACCTCCCGGCCGCGGGTGATCTCGCCGCGCGCGTCGTCGACGGTCTTGCCGTGCTCGGCGGAGATGATCCGGCCGAGTTCTTCCTCGTGCTCGACGAGGAGCTGGCGGAAGGCGAACATGACCTGCGTGCGCTGGCTGAGCGAGGACTCCGACCAGGTCTCGAACGCGGCGGCGGCTGCCTGAACGGCGCTGTCCACGTCGGTGGCGGCGCCGAGGACGACGCGGGCCTGCTCGGCGCCGGTGGCGGGATTGAACACGGGAGCGGTCTCTGTGCCCTCGACGGGTGAGCCGTTGATCCAGTGGGGGATGGTTGTCACGTCAGGGGTTCCTTGTCAGAGGTAGTGGCGCTGGTTCTGCTTGTGGGCGGCGTAGGTGTCGTGGGCGGCCTGGGTGGTGTCGAGGGCGGAGACCTCGCTGACGGGGACGTCCCACCAGCCGTGGCCGGGCGGGTTCGGCCCGTAGAGGTCGGTCTCGACGTGGACGACGGTGGTGCGGGTGGCTGCCTTGGCCTTCTCCATCGCGGAGCGGAACTCCTCGACGGAGGCCGCGTGCAGGACGTCGGCTCCGAGGGAGGAGGCGTTCGCGGCGAGGTCGACGGGCAGGACGTCGCCGTCGAGGAGGCCTGAACTACCGTCCCGGTAGCGGTATTTGGTGCCGAAGCGCTGGGAGCCGAGGGACTCGGAGAGGGCGCCGATGGAGGCGAAGCCGTGGTTCTGGACGAGGACGACGATGACCTTCAAGCCCTCGGAGATCATGGTGACGATCTCCTGGGCCATCATCAGATACGAGCCGTCGCCGACCAGGACGACGACCTCGCGCGTCGGGTCGGCCATCTTCGCGCCGACGCCGGCGGCGACCTCATAGCCCATGCAGGAGTAGGCGTACTCGACGTGGTAGGCCTTCGGGTCCCGGGCCCGCCACAGCTGTTGCAGGTCGCCGGGCATGGATCCGGCGGCGTTGATGACGACGGCGCGGTCGTCGAGGACGTCGTTCAGCGCGCCGAGGATCTGCGTCTGGGCCGGCAGCTCGCCGGTGTTGCGCCCGGGGGCGAAGCACTCTTCCTCGATCTCCCGTGTCCGGGCGATCAGTTCGCGCGTGCGGCGGCGGTAGGCGGGCTCGACCTCCCAGCCCGTCAGTGCTGCGGCGAGGGCCTGGAGGCCGAGCCGGGCGTCGGCGACCAGGGGTTCCGCGGAGTGTTTGACGGCGTCGAGGCGGGCGACGTTGAGGTTGACGAAGGTGACGTCGGGGTTGGCGAAGACGGTGTGGCTGGCGGTGGTGAAGTCGGAGTAGCGGGTGCCGATGCCCAGGACGACGTCCGCCTCCTTCGCCAGCTCGTTGGCCGCGTAGGACCCCGTCGAGCCGATGCCGCCGACGGCGTAGGGGTGGTCCCAGGCGACGGCGCCCTTGCCCGCGTGGGTGTCCGCGACCGGGATGCCGGTGGCCTCGGCGAAGGCCCGCAGCACGGTCTCGGCGCCGGAGTAGACGGCCCCGCCGCCCGCCACGATGAGCGGCTTCTTCGCGTTGCGCAGCAGGCGGGCGGCCCGCTCGACCGCAGCGGGTTCCGGCACCGGGCGGCCGATGTGCCACACCCGGCGCCGGAAGAACTCGACGGGCCAGTCATGAGCCTCGGCCTGCACGTCCTGCGGCAGCGCGAGGGTGACGGCGCCGGTCTCGACGGGGTCCGTGAGCACCCGCATCGCCGCCAGCGCGGCCGGAATCAGCTGCTCGGGGCGGGTGATGCGGTCGAAGTACTTCGACACGGCGCGGAAGGTGTCGTTGACGGTGACGTCCCCGCCCCGGGAGTCCTCCAGCTGCTGCAACACCGGGTCGGCGGCGCGGGTGGCGAACATGTCGGACGGCAGCAGCAGCACGGGCAGCCGGTTCGTCGTCGCCAGCGCCGCACCGGTGATCATGTTCGTCGAGCCGGGGCCGGTGGAGGCGGTGCAGGCGAAGACGGCGAGCCGGTCGCGCATCTTGGCGTAGGCGACGGACGCGTGGACCATGCCCTGCTCGTTGCGGGCGAGGTAGTAGGGCAGGTCGGCTTCGCCGGTCGTGGCGGCCTGGAGCAGGGCCTGGCCGATGCCGGCGACGTTGCCGTGCCCGAAGATGCCCCAGACCCCGGGGACGAGGCGCTGCTCCTGGCCGTCGCGCTCGCTGTACTGGTTGGCGAGGAAGCGCACGAGCGCCTGGGCGGTGGTGAGTCGGACGGTGTTCATCGTTCGTGGTTTCCTTCGAAGGGCAGCCGGTCGTCGACGTCCTGGGTCCTCCAGGTGTCCCGCACCCAGCCGTGGGCGGGGTCGTCGCAGATCAGCCAGGCACGCTCCTGGCCGGGGCCCGCCATGACGTTGAGGTAGTAGAGGTCGTAGCCCGGCGCTGCGATCGACGGCCCGTGCCACCCGTGCGGGATGAGCACGGTGTCGCCGGAGCGGATCTCGGCGAGCACGTCGATGGGGCGTTCGGGAGTGCCGTAGACCCGCTGGTAGCCGAAGCCGTCCTCGCCGCCCGCGACCTCGAAGTAGTAGATCTCCTCCAGCTCGGACTCCTCGCCCGGCCGGGCTTCGTCGTGCTTGTGGGGTGGGTAGGACGACCAGTTGCCGCCCGGTGTGAGGACCTCGCACACCAGCAGCTGCTCGGCCTCGAACGTGCCCGGCAGGCAGTAGTTGTTCACCTGCCGCGAGCACGCACCCGCACCCCGCAGCTCGACCGGCACGTCCTCCTTGCGCCCGTACCGGGCGGGCAGGCCGCCTCGCTCGGTACGGGCGGAGGGCAGCGCGAAACGACCTCCGTGCGCGCTGCTGATGAGGGCCTCCGACTCGCGCGGTAGGTACGCGAAGTCGGTGGCCGAGGCGAACACGCCCGTCCGGCCCGCGAGTTCGAAGGCCTTGCCGTCCGTGGTGACGGTGCAGGAGCCCGCCAGCGGCAGGACCAGGAACTCGCAGTCCCCGGTGGACAGGGCATGCGCCTCACCCGGCTCCAGGGTCAGGATCCTGAGGCCGGAATATCCCCAGCCCGCCGACTCGGGCGTGACCAGGACGTCGTAGGAGCCGTCGGCCGAAGTCCCTTTCGGCAGGTAGTACTTGCTCGTGCCGCTCACAGCAGGCTCACCGCCTTGTCCACCGCGCCGGCGACATCGCCGTTGGAGGGGTAGAGCAGCGAGCGGCCGACCACCAGACCCTGCGCGGTGGGCTGCTTGAGGGCCTTGCCCCAGGACGCGAACGCGGCTTCCGCGTCCTTGACCTCGCCGCCCAGCAGCAGCGCCGGCAGCGTCGAGGCGGACAGGACGCGCTCCATGCCGTCCACGACCGGCAGCTTCAGCCAGGTGTAAGCGGTGCGCCGGCCGAGCCCCGCCGCGATGGTGACCGACTTGACGACGGCGTCCGTCGACAGGTCGTTGCGGATGCGGCCGTCCTGCCACACCGACAGGAACGGCTCGACCATCGCGATGAGCTCACGGTCGTTCAGCTCGTTCACCGCGCGGGCGGTGTTCTCCAGGATGGACGGGGTGGCGGGGTCGTCGAGGGCGATGCGGGTGAGCATCTTGCCGCCGTCGAAGCCCATCGCGGCGATCGTCTCGGCGTCGTAGCCGGTGAAACGGTCGTCGATCTCGAACACCGAACCCGCCAGCCCGGCCCGGTTCATCGAGCCGAAGACGCTCTTTCCGTCCAGGACGCCGAGCAGCAGCAGGTCCTCGAGGATGTCGGCCGTGGCCAGGACGCCCGTCACGCCGGGGCGTTCCAGCGCGGTGCACAGTCGGTCGATCAGCTCGAAGCGGTCGGCCATGGCGTTGGGGTCGTTGCCGACTCCGTTGGCGCCGCGCGCGGGATGGTCCGCGGCGATGATCATGGCCTTGCCGTGCTCGCCGAACAGCGAGGCGGCCTTCACGCGGCGGGCGGCGGCGGCCGCGACGGCGGCGGGGTCGCTCACCCGGGCGGACACGATCCGGCTCACATTGTCGGACAGCACGTCGTCACGCCTTTCGTTCGTCGGAGGAGGCTGCCTGGCGGAGTTTGGTCTCCACCTCGGCCTCGGTCGGCATCGCCTCGGAGCAGGCCAGCCGGCCCGCCACGATCGCCCCGGCCGCGTTGGCGAAGGACACGGTGCGACGGGTGTCCCAACCGGCCAGCAGGCCGTGGCACAGCGCGCCGCCGAACGCGTCACCGGCGCCCAGACCGTTGACCACGTCGACCGGGACCGGCGGGATCTCGACGGCCGAGCCGTCCCGGTCCATCGCGAGCACACCGCGCGGCCCCTGCTTCACCACCGCCAGCTCCACACCCGCCGCCAGCAGCGCCTTCGCCGCCGCGTACGGCTCGCGCTCACCGGTGGCCACCTCGCACTCGTCGAGGTTGCCGACCGCGACGGTCGTGTGCCGCAGGGCTTCCTTGTAGTACGCCCGCGCCTCGGACGGGTCCGACCAGAACATCGGCCGCCAGTCGAGGTCGAAGACGGTGGAGCCGGACTCGGCCCGGTGCGCGAGGGCGGCCAGCGTGGCCGAACGGCTCGGCTCCTCGCTCAGCCCGGTCCCGGTGACCCAGAAGATCCGCGCGTCCCGCACCGCGTCCAGGTCCAGTTCGCCGGGCTCGATGTCCAGGTCGGGAGCCTTCGGCAGCCGGTAGAAGTAGAGCGGGAAGTCGTCCGGCGGGAAGATCTCGCAGAACGTCACCGGCGTCGGCGCGATGTCCGACGTCCCCACGTAGCGGCTGTCGACGCCGTAGCCGGTCAGGGCCGTACGGACGAACTCGCCGAACGGATCCCGGCCCGTCTTCGTGATCACGGCGGCCGAGCGGCCGTACCGGGCGGCGGCGACCGCGACGTTGGTCGGGCTGCCGCCGAGGTACTTGCCGAACGAAGTGACCTCCGCAAGTCCCACGCCTGTCTGGAGTGGATACACGTCCACCCCCACGCGACCCATGGTCAGCACTTCGAACGGCATCTCGCTGGTTTCCTTTCGGTGGTGACTTTTAAAGCGCTTTAAGAAAAGCGCGGCCGGCGCCCGTGCTCACGAGCCGGCACAGGGGGGAGCGGCTACTGCCCCGCGGACAGGTACTCGTCGATCTTCCGGCGCATGAACACCGAGGATTCCCTCGCCCGTTCCTCCCAGGCGAAGACACAGGCGGTCAGCGTGCCGTCGAAGCCGTTCGCACGCAGCTCGCGGAAGAGCTCGGCGAAGTCGACCTCGCCCTCGCCCATGTCGAGATGCTGGTGGATACGGGCCGTGGTGCCCGGCGGGTTGAGGATGTAGCGGTTGCCCGAGGACGCGTTGTGGTCGAACGCGTCGGCCAGGTGGACGTGGGTGAGCAGGTCGCCCGCGTACTTGATGATCCCGGGGGCGTCGTTCCCGATGTGGAAGGTGTGCGGGGCGCAGTACAGGAAGCTGACGCTGGGGTGGTTGATGCCGCGGATCAGGTTGACGGCGTCGTAACCGTTCTCGATGAAGTCGTCCGGATGCGGCTCCAGGGTGAGCCGGATGCCCTCCCGCTCGAACACCGGGAGCAGTTCGTCCAGCGACTTCCAGAACTGGGCCTCGCTGCGGTCCGAGTCCTCGGGTCGCCCGTTGAACTCCGAGATGATGCTGTCCACGCCGAGGTCCGCGGCGATCTGGATCGACCGCTTCCAGTACCGTACGGCCGCCTGCCGGGCGTCCTCGTCGGGGCCGGACCAGCGGAACAGCGGCAACAGGGAGGAGATGCCGACGCCCGCCGTGTCCAGCGCCTTCTTGAACCTGCGAACCGTCGCGTCGTCGACGCGGGGGTGCCGGAAGAACGGGATGAAGTCCTCCCGGGGAGACAACTCGATCCACTCGTAGCCCAACTCGGCCACCACAGCGGGGAGTTCGAGCAACGGCACGTTACGGATCATGTAGGGGTCGAGGGCGATCTTCACGGCGGGTTGCCTTCCGATGTGTCGGTGTGTCGGTGTGTCGGTGTGTCGGTGTGTCGGTGTGTCGGTTGTCGGTCAGGAGGTCGGGGTCACGGCTGCCGCGTCGGGGAGCTCCTCGACGTCCACGCCTCGGACCTGGGCCAACTCGTGCTTGAGGGCGGCGAGTTCGGTGCCGCCGGCCATGTGGTTGGTGAGCTCTTCGAGGCTGACCTCGCTGCGGTCGGCGGTGAGTTCCATGGTGCCCAGGCGCAGGACGCTGAAGTGGTCGCCGACCATGTAGGCGTGGTGGGGGTTGTGGGTGATGAAGATGACGCCG
>NZ_JBFAKW010000146.1:0-22635 GCF_040655955.1 Streptomyces sp. NPDC050263
TAGCTCCGCTACGAGGACTCTCGCCCGGCACACCGAGAGCACGCACCGAACGCCGCTCCTTCTCCCACGGAGATCCATCAGAAGCCCCCTAGGCGACAGGCAGCGTCGGCTGGATGCGGCGCAGGAAGGTCTGGTTGTCCGGGGTCTCGCGCAGCCGCTGGAGAAGCGTCTCCAGGTTCGCCTGGCCGTCCCGGGTCCGGAGCGCCCGGCGCAGTGCGCGCACCGCGGTCAACTCGCCGGGGGAGAGCAGGAGTTCCTCGCGGCGGGTGCCGGAGCCGTCGATGTCGACGGCCGGGAAGACCCGGCGGGAGGCCGGTTCGCGGTCGAGGCGGAGCTCCATGTTGCCGGTGCTCTTCAGCTCCTCGAAGTAGAACTCGTCGGCGCGGGAGCCCGTTTCGACCAGGGCGGTGGCGAGGATGGTGAGCGAGCCGCCCTCCTCGGCCGCACGCGCGGCGCCGAAGAACCGCTTGGGCCCGATCAGCGCGGTCGCGTCGACACCGCCGCTGAGCGTGCGGCCCCCGGCGGCGGCCGCGTTGTTGTGGGCACGGCACAGCCGGGTCAGCGAGTCGAGGAGGATCACGACGTCCTCCCCCGCCTCGACGAGCCGCTTGGCCCGCTCGATGACGAGCTCGGCGAGGGCGATGTGCTGCTTGGGCACCCGGTCGAACGTCGAGGCGTACACCTCGCCGCGCACCGAGCGCCGCATGTCGGTGACCTCCTCGGGCCGCTCGTCGAGCAGCGCGACCATCAGCCGGGCCTCGGGGTGGTTGCCGGCGACGGCGGCGGCGACCTGCTGGAGCAGCACGGTCTTGCCGGTCTTGGGCGGGGCGACGATCAGCCCCCGCTGGCCCTTGCCGAGGGGCGAGATCAGGTCGGCGACCCGGCCGGCCAGTCCGGCCGCCGGGTGTTCCAGCCGCAGCCGCTCGTGCGGGTGCAGGGGCGTCAGGTCGCGGAAGTCCCGGCGGCCCCGCAGGGCCTCGGGGATACGGCCGTTGACGCGGGCGACCTCGGTCAGGGCGCGCTGGGTACCGCGCACCCCTTCGACGAGATCGCCCTTGCGCAGGCCGTGACGGCGGATCAGCGCGGCCGGGACCTGGAGGTCGGCGGGCGTGGGCAGGAAGTCCGCAGGGCGCAGGTGCCCCTTCCCGCTCGCGTCGATGTCGAGGACACCGGCGGCGACCCGGGCCGGAGGCTGCTGCTGTACATGGGGGTGTTCGAGAGTGGTGGTCATGATGGCCGGTCCTTTCACGGACGGAAGGCATGAGGCATGCGAAGAGGGGGAGAGCAGCCGCGAAGGGAGGGCGCACGGCGCGCCTCGGGCGGCGGGAACAGCACCTCGGCCACGGCAGAACAGGACGCCGGTCGAGATGATGTGAGAAAGCCGCTGCACCGGCCGGATACGGCGGGTGGCACGGCGAACTGAGAATGAACTGGCACCGGCGCCTGGAGCAGGCGTACACAAGTGCTGATCGCACTGTAGCACACCGCCGGCACGCCGACCGGTCTCACAGGACTCGACACGGCCGGCACGCCGCTTGTTCCCGGACGCCGTCCGGCGCCGGCGCATACCAGCCGTACGAACCCCCGACGGCCCCGGAGCGACGCATTTCCTGTTCCGGCGAAAGGCCCTCCCTGCGCTGTCGCCACCGCACTTGGGCGGCACGAACAAGGGACTTGGGCGATCAAGGG
Organism: Streptomyces sp. NPDC050263; assembly: GCF_040655955.1. Lineage (NCBI taxonomy): Bacteria > Bacillati > Actinomycetota > Actinomycetes > Kitasatosporales > Streptomycetaceae > Streptomyces > Streptomyces sp. NPDC050263. The sequence goes on from NZ_JBFAKW010000146.1 coordinate 1,690, forward strand.
TCGACCGGCGGGGAAAATCGCCTTCACCAGCGGCACGGGAGCCGGAACAGGACGTGCGGCGGCACTGGTATTCGCGGCGGAAGGGGCGACTGTGTTCGGCTGCGACATCGACGCGGACGGCGACGCGCCCACTGCGTCTCCATCCGCCTCGGCGCCGTCGTGCACATCGACGCGCTGCGGGCCGGCATGCCGTTCGTCATCCTCCAGCCCACCACCATCTCCCTCGCCGCCTTCATCGGCCGGTGCTGCCGCTGGGCATCCAGCCGCTCGCGCGGAGCCCGTGCACAGGCGCATACACAGGGGAGAGGCCGGGCGGAAGTCCCGGCCTCTTTCAGGTTTGCCACAGATGTCCCCAGAGGGTAACGATCCGTGACGGCAGGGGACTTGACAGCTATTACTGCACTATCTTCACGTCATGTCCACGCCGCCTCAGCCTCCGGAGCAGCCGGAGCAGCCGTCAGGGGCGCCGGCCCAGCCGAGCGCGTACCCCTATCCGAATCCGCAGTCGCCGGCCCCCGGCGGGCCGTTGGGTTTCCCGCCGGCGGCGCCCGCGATCCAAACCGGTCAGCAGAGCGTCCATGCCCAGCCGACCCTGGTCGGCGTCGGGCAGCCCGCCCAGCCCCAGCCGGGCAATCCGTACGCCCAGCCGGGCCAGTACCCCGTCGTCGGCCCCCCGCCCACAGGGGGCGGCGGCGCCGGAAAGGCGGTCCTGTGGGCCGTCGTCGGCGCGGTGGTGGCGTCGGCCGCGTGGGCGGCCGGCGTCTTCCTGATCAGCGCCCGGAACGACGCGGACCTGCGCGGCTACTCGGCCCCCTCCAACCTCTGCAACTCCGCCGACTACTCGTCGTTCCAGGACGAGTACCCCGAGGACGACGGCACCCCGACGCACAACACCCTCGAGGACACCGCCCTCGACCAGGGGTACTGCAGCATCAGCCTGAAGAAGACCGGCTCCAGCTACTCGGACGCCTACCTCTCCGTCCAGCTGGACCTGCACAAGAAGACCGACCCCGGGCCGGAGTTCACGGCCACCTGGAAGAACTACGGTGACAGCCACTCGGGTTACGACGTGGAGGAGGTCACCGGCATCGGTGACGAGGCCTATCTCGTCAGCGAGGACACCACCAGCGGCACCACCACCGGCTCCCGCTACGCCACGCTCGCGGTCCGCGACGGCTGGGTCACCTACACCATGGGCTACAGCGCCTACCTGTCCTCGTACGACGACGACAAGGACCCGCCGGAGCTCGACGAGGTGACCGACTGGCTGAAGACGGACACCAGGGCCACCCTGGCGTCGCTCAGCGACTGACGTCCGGTCCCGGCTCGGGTGCGGTGGCCGACCGGGGCCTGTCCGGCCGAGCAGGTCGCAGGAGATCGGCGGTGCCTGCTCAGTGCCGGGAGCGGGGTGTGGGGCGTGCAGCGGCAAGGCGGAGGAGGGCATCGACGCGCTGGGGGAGTCGGCAGCCGACGACAACGCCGCTGGGGGTACCCCCTCTGGGGGGCGTGTGCCACACCCCGCGTCTGCGGCATGATCGGCCGGGCGGGCCCAGGCGGGCGGTTTCGCGTCAGCGGTCGGCCGTCGGCGTGTCCAGCGCGTTCGTGATCGCCTTCACCCCGCCGTGCGCCGCGTACCCGCCGTCGACGGTGATCTCCGCGCCGTTGACGTACGACGCCTCGTCGGACAGCGGATGGACGACGAGCGGCGCCACCTCGTCGACCGACCCGGCCCGCCCCTGGGGCGTCATCGCCAGGTGCGCCTCGACGAACACCGGGTTCGCGCCCGCCTGGCGGCCGCCTTTCACCGCCCTGTGTGACTTCCATGAAGCGGGCCGTGCGATCCGAGGCGTCGGGTTCCGGGATGTCTGCGCACGGCCCCTACGGCCCACCGGAGCAGGCTGGTTCACTCCCACCCGTCGCCTGCCCCCAGGAGGCGGAGTCCGACCGGGCCTCCGCCTCCAGGCGAGCCCTGATGCCGCCGAAGCGGCGGGCCGCCGTAAGGTGACAGGGATGTTCAGCCCCGAAGGCCCCACCCTGCGCGAGCTCGCCGTCCAGGCCCTGTCGTCCGTCGAGCGCGGCTACGACCTCCTCGCGCCGAAGTTCGACCACACGCCGTTCCGCACCCCGGACTCCGTCCTGGACGCGGTCACCTCGGCGCTGAAGGAGTCCGGCCCGTACGAGGACGGCCTCGACCTGTGCTGCGGCACGGGCGCCGGGGTCGACGTCCTGGCCACGGTGTGCCGGACCGGCGTGACCGGGGTCGACTTCAGCGCGGGCATGCTCGACGAGGCCCGCCGCCGGACCCGTCAGACCGGCCCGCGGGTGTCCTGGGTCCGGGCGGACGCCCGCGCCCTTCCCTTCGCGGCCCGCTTCGACCTCGTCGTCAGCTTCGGCGCGTTCGGACACTTCCTGCCGCGCGAGCTGCCGGGCCTGTTCGCCCAGGTGCACGGTGTGCTGCGGCCGGGTGGATGCTTCGCGTTCCCCGTCCTCGCGCCGCCCCGGTCGTCCTCCCCGGCCTTCTGGACGCTCCTGGGCTTCGACGCCGTGATGCGGGTGCGCAACGCCGTGTGGCGGCCGCCGTTCGTGATGTACTACCGGGCCTTCCGGCTCGGTGAGGTCCGGCGCGAACTGGAGCACGCCGGATTCCGCGTGGACCTCCGCGCCCTGCCCGAGTTCGGCACGCGCGGCGACGGAAGTCCACGCGTCCGGCTGGTCGAGGCACGGCGGACCGACTGAGCGGCCCCCCGGCAGCCCCGCGCCCCCGCCGCGCCGGTGCTCAGAGCGCGCTGTACAGGGCGTCCACCAGCGCCTGCTTCCGCGGGTCGTCGGCGATGTGCGGCCCCATGCGGTTCATCACGTACCCGAGCGACACCCCCGCCTCCGGATCCGCGAGCCCGCAGGAGCCGCCGAAGCCGTCGTGTCCGAAGGCGCGCGGGTTGGGCCCGTACGATTCCGTGGGGCCGCTCAGCCACAGCCCGAGCCCGATCTCCGTCTCGTGCCCGAGCCCGGTGCCCAGGACGATGTCCAGGCAGCCGCCCTGTCCCTCGCGGACCCGCTCGGCGGCCTCGGGGGAGAGGATCCGCTGGCCGTCGTACGTGCCCCGGCCGGCGAAGATCCCGTAGAGCGCGGCGACGGCCCGGGCGGTGCCGTGACCGTTGGCGGCCGGGATCTCCGCGGCCCGCCAGCCCGGTGAGTTGGCCTCGGTCGCCCCGAGCACGGGGTTGGCCAGTGCCGCGAGGGCGGCGGGCGCCAACTGGCTGAAGATCGCGGCCTGTTCGCTGGTGGAGGCGGTCGGCGGATGCACCAGCTCGGCGGCCCGCCCGGCTTCCTTCTCCGGCAGCCCGATCGTGAAGTCGACGCCCAGCGGACCGGTCACCTCCCGCTCCAGGAAGGCCCCCGGCAGCAGCCCGGACACCCGCCGCACGACCTCCCCGACCAGGAAGCCGTAGGTGAAGGCGTGGTAGCCGGACCGGGTGCCCGGCTCCCACCAGGGCTCGGTGGCCGCGAGGCGCGCGGTGGTCAGCTCCCAGTCGTAGAACTGCTCCAGCGAGTGCGGCTCGCGCAGACCCGACAGGCCCGCGCGGTGGGACAGCAGATGCCGCACGAGCACCCGTTCCTTGCCCGCCGCGGCGAACTCCGGCCAGTAGTCGGCCACCGGCGCGTCGAGGTCGAGCAGCCCCCGGTCGGCGAGGATGTGCGCGCACAGCGCCGTCGGGCCCTTCGACGTGGACCACACGTTGACTACCGTGTCGCGCTCCCACGCGCGCGTGCGGGCCGGGTCGGCCCAGCCGCCCCACAGGTCGGCCACCGGCACGCCGTCGACCGTGACGCTCACCGCCGCGCCCAGTTCGCCGCGGCTGCTGAAGTTCTCCTCGAAGGCGGTGCGCACCGCGGCGAACCGCGGGTCGCAGTGGCCGTGAACCTGTGGCACGTGTTCGGACATGGGGCCTCCGTGGTCCGCCGGGACCCCGGACCGCGACGCTGCGACCCGGGCACCCCGAACGTACCGACTGGTCGGACCGGGGGGAAGTCGCCCGACCCGCCCGGCGGGGGTCAGGCGTACGAGCGCAGCCAGCGCAGCTTGGCCGCCTCCTGGTAGGGGCCGCCGCCCTCGTGGTCGTTGAAGTCGTAGACCTCGATCGCCTTGTCCTCGTGCGCCCAGGCGTTGAAGGCGGCGAACACGGTCGACGGCGGGCAGGTCTGGTCCTCCAGGGCGGCCGAGAACAGCGCCGGGGCCGACCCGCGCGAGGCGAAGTGCACGGCGTCGAAGTAGGAGAGGGTGCGCAGGGCGTCCTGGGTGCGGCCGCGGTGCGTCTTGAGGAACAGGCCGATCTCGCGGTACGGGTGACGGTCCGTCAGCGTCGCCGCACGCGGGAAGTCGCACAGGAAGGGCACGTCCGGGGCGATCGCCGCCAGGTCCGGCACCAGACCGCCCACCGCGAGTGTGATGCCGCCGCCCTGGCTCGCGCCGAGGGCCACGGTCCGCGACGCGTCCGTCAGCGGGTGGGAGCGGGCCGCCTCGATCGCGCGCACGCCGTCCGTGAACACCCGGCGGTAGTAGTAGTTCTCGGGGGCGTCGATGCCCCGGGTCATGAACCCGGGGTACGAGGGCGCGCCGCCCACCGGGTCCGCGGTGCCGCCCCCGGCGCCCCACGCGCTGCCCTGGCCGCGGGTGTCCATGATGAAGTGGGCGCGGCCCGTCGACGCCCACAGCAGATGCTCGTGCGGCAGACCCCGTCCGCCGCCGTAGCCGACGAACTCCACGACCAGCGGCAGCGGTTCGTCGGTTTCGGCCGGCAGCGTCAGCCAGCCCTTGACCGGGTGTCCGCCGAACCCGGCGAAGGTCACGTCGTACACCCGCACCGTGGCCAGCCCCGTGTCGACCGGTTCGAAACGGGCGTCCAGATCGTGCGCGCGGGCCTCCTGGAGGGTCTTGGACCAGAAGGCGTCGAAGTCCTCGGGCTCGACGGACGCGCTGCGGTACTCGTGGAGCTCCTCCAGGGACAGGTCGAACAGGGGCATGAAGGACCGCCTTTTGTTAAGTGCCCGTACGAATGATCACACCGTACGTGGGCGGCGGGAGCCCTCGCCAGACCCTCATCAGGAGCTTCAGAGCCTGATCAGGAGCCTCAGGCGGGCCTGCGCCGGGTCCACTGCGGCTCTGTGCGGGCCCATTCCCGCTCCCACTCGCCCAGTCGGTGCCGCATCGCCGTCCGGCGGACGACGGTGTGCCCGAGCAGCACCACGGCGGCCGCACCGCCGGCCGCGCAGGTCGCCATGGTCAGCGTGTGCTGCCACACCATCGTGTCGCTCGGCGGCGCCGCGACGCTCCGGCCCCGGTCGTCGAACCACACGTCCACCGTGTCGCCCTGCCGCGTTCCCTCCTGGACCCGCGCGGTGGCCGTGCGCGCCTTCTCGCCGGGCGGCGTCCAGCGCACGGTCACGCGGTACGTCTGTCCCCGGACGCCTTCCGCCGTCGGCAGGGCGTCGGGAACCTTGCCGACGACCTGGGCCCGCACCCGGTGGCGTTCGGCGCGCTGCCGGTCCGCGACCGTCTGCGCGTCGTCATGGGCCCAGCTGCCGGCGAGCGCCCCGGCCAGGGGCACGGCGACCAGCAGCAGCACGGCGACGACGAGCGCCGTCCACGCTTCCAAGACGTCGGACCGGCGCCGCAGCGGATTGTCCCGCCAGCGCCGGTCGCGCACCCGGATTCGCATGTCGACCTCCTCGCCGTCACGCGTACGAGTGCCCTCAAGAGGGTCGTACCCCGTTCGGAGTACATCGTTTCACGCATCGTGCACGACGGCCCCTCGACGGCCCTCGGGGCGGCGCGGGCGGCCGGCGGCGGTCAGCCGAAGCGTTCGATCCGGATGCGGTCCACCGGCTGTCCCGCCTCGACCAGCAGCCGCGAGGCGTGCTCGGCGAACGCGTTCGAGCCGCACACGTACGCCTCCCAGCCGTCCGCGGGCCGCTCGGCGAGCAGCGGGGTCACATGACCGGCGGCGAGCCGTCCCACGCGCACGCCCGCCGGGGCGCTCCGGGTGAACACGGGCGTCGTCTCCGCGCCGTACTCCCGCGCGTAGATCAGCTCCTCGGGGCTGCGCGCGGACACCAGCAGCCGCAGCGGCACGTCGAGGCCGCGCGCCCGGTGGTGGCGGACCATCGACATCAGCGGGACGACCCCGGAGCCGGCCCCGATCAACAGCGCGGGCCGGTCGCCCGGCCAGGCGAAGAAGCCGCTGAGCGGGCCGCGCAGCTCCACCTCGTCACCGGGCTTCGCGACGGTGTGGAACCAGCCGGAGACCTCGCCGCCGTCCACGTGGTCCAGGGTCAGTTCGAGGTGCCCGTCCTCGTCGGGCGCGGAGGCGATCGAGTAGTGGCGCTGGGCGGTGTAGCCGTCGTCGGCGGTCAGCCGCAGCATCAGGTGCTGGCCGGGCAGATGCCCCGCCCAGGCGGGCGCTGCGAACCGGAAGGTGGCCGCGTGCGGGGTCTCGCGGCGGACCTCGGTGAGCGTCGCCGTCTGCCACAGGGCGGCGGCGCGGTTGCTCACGGCGATCCGGCCGGGCACGGCGAACCGGGTCAGGGGCGTGAAGGTCCCGGCGGACGGGGTGGGGGCGGCGATGGCCTCAGTCACCGGAGTACCTCTGCTCCTCCCAGGGGTTGCCCCGCGCGTGGTAGCCGTTCTGCTCCCAGAAGCCCGGCTCGTCGTGGTCGAGGAGACGCAGGCCCGCGATCCACTTGGCGCTCTTCCAGAAGTACAGGTGCGGCACCAGCAGCCGGGCCGGACCGCCGTGCTCGGCCGGGAGCGGCTTGCCGTCGTACTCCCAGGCGATCCAGGCCCGCCCGCCGGTCAGGTCGGCGAGCGGCAGGTTGGTCGTGTACCCGGTGTGCGAGTACGCGACGGCGTGGGTCGCACGCGCGTGGGGCCGGACGGCCGCCAGGAACGCGTCCAGGGACACGCCGCCGAACCGCACCCCGAACTTCGACCAGCTGGTCACACAGTGGATGTCGCCCTCGTACGCGGACTCCGGCAGCGTGTGCGCCTCGTCCCAGTCCCAGGTACGCGGCGCCTCGACCAGCCCGTCGACACGGAAGGTCCAGTCGGCGGGCGTGAGGTCGGGGGTGACCTCGGCGGACAGCACGGGCCAGTCGTCGCCCGCGTCGTACTGGCCGGGGGGCAGCCCGGGATCGAGGACGCGCGGACGGCCGGTGAAGCCTCGGGTGACGGTCATGGGGTTCCAGCGTGAGGACGGCGGTCGGTTACGCGGTCAACCGTACGTGCAAGTCGACCGTGCTCCGCACCGGGGCCGTCCGTCGATCATCAAGGCCGTATGAACACTCCCGTGGGCCGGGAATACCCATCGCCCCTCCGGCCCTTGCACGTGTCGTCCCGGATCGGCGATCCACCGATCCGGCGTCGGAGAAGGAGAGTGGGTAGGCAATGCCGAAGGCGTACGTGTTCACCCGGTACGGCGGCCCTGAGACGGAGGCGCTCGTCGAGCTGGAGCGCCCCCGGCCCGGGCCCGGCGAGGTGCTCGTCGCGGTGCGCGCGGCGGGAGTGAACCCCGTCGACTGGAAGCAGCGCACGGGCTACCGGCGCCCCGGCGAGACCGCCGAGCGCGTCTTCCCCTCGGTCCTGGGCAACGAGGCGGCCGGCGTGGTCGAGGAGACCGGCGAGGGCGTCACCGGGTTCGCGCCCGGCGACGAGGTGTTCGGCACCGCGGTCGCCGGCGGCTACGCCGAGTACGCGCTGCTGGCCGCCGGCATCACCGCGCACAAGCCCGCCGGACTGTCCTTCGCCGACGCCGCGACCCTCCCGGTGGCCGCCGCGACCGCCTACGACGGCGTCCATCAGCTCGGCCTGTCGGCCGGGGCGACGCTGCTGGTCACCGGCGCGGGCGGCGGAGTCGGCGTCGCCGTCGTACAGATCGCCCACGCGCTCGGACTGCGCGTCCTGGGCGTCGCGAGCGAGGGCAAGAAGGACTTCGTCGAGTCGCTGGGCGCCGTGCACGTGCCGTCCGGCCCCGACTGGGCCCATGCGGCGCGGCTGGCCGCCCCGGACGGTGTCGACGGCGTCTACGACCTCGTCGGCGGCGAGGTGCTGCACGGGGCGGCCGCCCTGGTGCGCGACCGCGCCCGGCTGATCACCGCCGGAGCCCCGGCCGAGGAGGTCGAGCGGCTGGGCGGCGCCCGGGTGGCCCGCGCCCGCAACGCGGCCGTCCTGCGGGCGGTCGCGGAGCTGGTCGTCCACGGCGACCTGAACCCGCACATCACCCGCACCTTCCCGCTGGAACAGGCGGGCGAGGCCCTCCGCGAGATCGAGAACGGCCACACCCGCGGCAAGGTCGTCCTGGAGATGGGAGCGGGCATATGAGCACCGCCGAGTCGCGGCCCGTCGAGCTCCCGCACGTTCTCGACCATCCCGCCCGCGCCGCCCTGACCGGGCCGCACGCGCGCTTCGCCGAGCGTCGGGGGCGGGTTCTGCGGTATCCCGTGGAGGTGTCGCCCTGGCTGGCGCTGCCGGAGGAGCCGGACGGGGACGACTGGGCGGACCTCGCCGCGCTCGCGGGGGCCGGGGCGGAGGTCGCGTTGGCCGGGTTCCGGGGGGAGATCCCGGACGGCTGGGAGGTCACCTTCCGGATGGACGGCGTGCAGCTCGTCGACGACGGGCTGGCCGCCGCACCCGACCCCGAGGCGATCCGGCTCGGCCCCGCCGACGTACCCGAGATCCTCGACCTGATCGCCCGCACCCAGCCGGGGCCGTTCGCGGCCCGCACCATCGAGCTCGGCGCCTACCTCGGCATACGCCGGGACGGCGCGCTCGTCGCGATGGCCGGCGAGCGGCTCCACCCGCCCGGCTGGACCGAGATCAGCGCGGTCTGCACCGACCCGGCCTTCCGCGGTGAGGGCCTGGCGACCCGGCTGATCCTCGCCGTCGCCCACGGCATCCGCGAGCGCGGCGAGACGCCCTTCCTCCACGCCTCCGCCGGCAACGTCGACGCGATCCGCCTGTACGAGTCCCTGGGCTTCCGGCTGCGCCGCCGAACCACCTTCCTGGCGACCCGGGTTCCGGACGGGCTGGGGCGCGAGGGTCAGTCGGCCGCGGAGGCGGGACCGGTCCACGCGTTGTAGCGCACCAGGCACTGCGCGAACCGCTCCAGGTCCTCCGCCGGCCACTGCGCCAGCCGTTCCCGGAAGGCCGTGCGGCGGCTCTCGGTGACCTGGGCGAGGAGGCGGCGGCCGGCCGCGGTGAGGTGGAGGAGCTGGACGCGGTGGTCCTCGGGGTCCTGCCGCCGTTCGATCAGGGCGCCGCGCTCCAGGGCGGCGACCTGACGGCTGACCGTGGACTTGTCCAGGGCGTAGTGCGCGGCGAGGTCGGTGGCCCGGCAGCCGCCGCTCTCCTCCAGGTGCCCGAGGAGCGTGTACGACACCAGCGACAGTTCGGGGTGCAGCCGGTCGGCCGAGGCGCGGGCCCGCCGTGCGAAGGCCGTCATCTCCCGCTGGATGGTCTCCAGGGCCTCGGCTGCTTCCACCGGCACTCCCTCGCTGCTTCCCCGCTCACCTGGTTGCATAGTACAACTTGACGTGCCGGGAGGGGGAAACCACGAAGAGCATCTGATCGTTGGGGTAATGTGGCCGTCCGGCTGCGGAGGTCCCCAGTCGTGCGAGGCCGAGGAGGTGAGACCCATTACCGCAGTGTCAGGTCGGGTGCTCTCCTCCCGTGTCGGCGTGGGCCGCCGCCCGTAGGAGACCGCGAGAGCGCCCTTCGGCATCCGAAAGGCTTCTCGGCTTCATGCCCCCACTTTCCAGTTCCTCCCCCTTTTCCTCCGACGCCCATGTCGCCGCCCTGCGCGCCGCCGGATGCGTCTTCGCCGAGGACGAGGCGGAGTTGATCCGCACCGCCGCCCGCACTCCCGACGAGGCCGTCGCCATGGTGGAACGCCGCGCGTCGGGCCTGCCCCTCGAACACGTCGTCGGCTGGGCCGAGTTCCACGGCCTGCGCATCACCGTCGAGCCCGGCGTCTTCGTGCCCCGCCGCCGCACCGAGTTCCTCGTCGACGAGGCACTCGCCGCCGCGCCGCACGCCTGCGTGGTCGTCGACCTGTGCTGCGGCTCGGGCGCGGTCGGCGCCGCTCTCGCCGCGTCCCTCGGGCAGGTCGAACTGCACGCCGCGGACATCGACCCGGTCGCGGTGCGCTGCGCCGGGCGCAATGTCGCGGGCTACGGGGGGCACGCCTATCGGGGCGACCTGTTCGAGGCGCTGCCCGGCCGACTGCGCGGCCGGATCGACATCCTCGCCGCCAACGTCCCGTACGTTCCCACCGACGAGGTCCCCCTGCTGCCGGCCGAGGCCCGCGAGCACGAGCCGCTCACCGCCCTCGACGGCGGCGGCGACGGACTGGACGTGCTGCGCAGGGTCGCCGCCGAGGCCCCGCAATGGCTCTCCCCCGGCGGCTGCCTTCTGGTCGAGACCAGCGAGCGTCAGGCCCCGGTCGCCGTCGAGGCGTTCACCCGCGCCGGACTCGCGGCGCGGGTGGCCGAGGACGAGGAGCGGTACGCCCACGTACTCGTCGGGATCAGGGCCGAGACCGGCGTCAGGTAGCCGCGCCGCTGCGCGTGGGACCGGGGGAGCGGTCGTCGTCGCCCCGGTTCCACGGGCCGTGCCCCGGGAAGCCGCCGCGCCGGTTCTCCTTGCCGTGGTCGTCGAAGGTGCCGGACAGCACCCGGTCGGCCGTGTTCTTGTCACCGGAACGGGAGCCGACGACGTACACGGTGTCGCCCTTCTTCAGCGTGCCGGCCCCGGAGCCGGCGGTGTCCTTGCCGGAGCCGGAGGCGTCGGAGCCCACCGTCCACGTCCACGAGGCGCCGTCCTCGCTCTTGACGGTGACCTGGTCGCCGGACACCTTCTCGACGGTGCCCCGCTGCCAGACGCGGACCACCCAGTCCCCGGTGTCGGGGTCCTTGACGGTCGCCTCGCCGTGCGCCGCGTCCCCGCCGAGCCCGAACCACGGGCCGCCGTGCCCGTGCCGTCCGCCGGGGCCCTCGGAGGAGGACGCGGACGGCGCGGCGGAGGGTGAGCCGCCGTCGGAGCCGCTCGACGTCGCCGCGTAGGCGACGGTGCCGCCCAGTGCCAGGACGGCGACGGTCGTGGCGGCGATCACCGCACGCCCGCGCGCCGACCGGCGATGCCACAGCGCACGCAGATCGGCGCGCTCTTGAGCCTTGTGCCCCTCGCCTCCCTCGTCGGCCGACCCCGAGAGCAGTTCGACCTCGTGCGGCCTTTCCGGCTCCTGCATCACGGCTCACTCTCCTCGCCCACTACGGCGCCGCCGCTGCCACGCCTCACTGTGATTGTCCGAGGCGCCCGGTAAGGAAGCGGTAACAAAAGCCTGTGAATCGGGGCGTGCGGGGCGCGCGCCGCTCACTCCCGGGTCAGCGCCCGTGCCACCAGCAGGGCCACGTCGTCGTGGTTGGCGGGGTGGTGCAAGGCCGCCAGCAGCAGGTCGCAGAGCTCCTCCAGTGGCCGCGCCGGATCGTCCAGGAGCGCCAACAGCGCGTTCAGACGGTCGTCGAGGGAGTCCGTGCGGGTCTCGACGAGCCCGTCCGTGTACAGCAGGAGCTGGTCGCCGGGGGTGAACTCCACCTCGGTCGTGGAGAACGCCACCCCGCCCACGCCCAGCGGAGCGCCGGTCGGCAGGTCGAGCAGCTCCGGCGGACGGCCGGGGCGCACCCGGGCCGGCGGCAGATGCCCGGCGTTGGCGATCCGGCAGCTTCCCGACCGGGGGTCGTGGACGGCGTACACGCAGGTGGCGATGGAGTGGTCGAGGCCCTGGGTGATCCGGTCGAGGTGCTCCAGCAGGACCGCCGGGTCCAGGCCGAGGGAGGCCAGCGTGGTCGTCGCGGTGCGCAGCCGGCCCATCGTGGCGGCGGCGTCGATGCCGCTGCCCATCACGTCGCCGACGACGAGCGCCGTCCTGCCGTCCTCGAGCGGGATGACGTCGAACCAGTCGCCGCCGACCTCGGTCGTGGCGCCCGCGGGCTGGTAGCGGGAGGCGACCTCGAGGCCGCCGGTGACGGGCGGATGGCTCGGCAGCAGGCTGCGCTGGAGGGTGAGCGCGGTGGTGCGGGCGTTCTGGTACCAGCGGGCGTTGTCGATCTGGACGGCCGCGCGGGCCGCCAGCTCGCGGGCGAGCAGCAGGTCGTCGCGGCCGAACGGCAGGGGGTTGCGGGTCCGTTTGAGGTCGAGGGCGCCCAGCACCTCGCCGCGCGCGATGAGCGGCACGGCCAGATAGGAGTGCACGCCGGCCCGGGCCAGCAGGCGGGCCGCCTCCGGGGAGCGGGCGATGCGTCCGAGGTCCTCGTCCTTGACCTGCGCCACCATGATGGGCCGGCCCGAGCGCACGCACTCGGTGACGAGCCGGTCGGGCGCGTAACGGGCCACCTGCCCGGGTCGGTCGGCCGCCGCCAGCGCGTCCGGCTCGTCGTCGGCCCGTACCGCCAGGGCGCGGATCACGGCCGATTCGGCGGGCCCGAGGCTGGTCCGTCGGCCCGCCACCACCGCGTCGAGCAGATCCACCGCGGCCACGTCGGCCAGCTCCGGCACCGCCACGTCGGCCAGTTCGCAGGCCGTGCGTTCCAGGTCCAGGGTGGTGCCGATGCGGGCCGAGGCGTCGGCGATGAGCGTCAGCCGGCGGCGCGCGGCCTCCGCCTCGACGGCCGCCCGGTGCTGGTCGGTGATGTCCGCGACCGAAGCGGCCACGCCCAGGACCGTGCCCCGGCCGTCCTCCAGGCGGTACATGGACACCGACCAGGCGTGATCGTCGTCCGGGGCCGCGGCGGTGCGTCCGACGGTGTGCCGGGCGACGAGCGGCACACCGGTCCGCAGCACTTCGAGGGCTGCCGCGTCCAGGGTCTCGGTGTCCAGCCCGGGCAGCAGCTCGCGGACCCGCCGGCCGAGGTGCTCTTCGGCCGGCAGCCCGTTGATCCGGGCCAGCGCGGGGTTGACCGAGACGAACCGCAGCTCGGTGTCCAGCACGGCGAGCCCGATCGGGGACTGCTCGACCATCCGCGTGGACAGGGCGACGTCCCGCTCCAGCCGGTGCACCGTCGTCTGGTCGGCGGCGAGACCGAGGGCGTAGATCCCGCCCTGGTCGTCCAGCAGCCGCATGTTGCGGAACTCCACCAGCCGGGCGGCACCGTCCTTGCGCCGGATCGGGAATGCCCCCGCCCAGCTCTGGCCGGTGGCCATGACGTCCGCGAAGAGTTTCACGACGAGGTCGACGTGCCGTTCGTGGACCATCACCCGGGCCGCGTACCGGCCCAGCGCCTCCTGCGCCGAGTAGCCGAACAACTCCTCGGCCTGGGGGCTCCACAGCACGATATGGCCGTCGGTGTCGAGTACCACCGAGGCCACGTTCAGCACGTCCAGCAGCCAGCTCGGCCCGGTGGGGCCACCGCCCTCGGCCGCGGACGCTCCGGCTGCACTCATGCCACGCACCGCCTCCGCATGTCGACGCGGCACGCCGTCCCCCGTGCCGACTCCCCCTGTTCTACCGTGCTCAACCCTTTTCTCCCACGACTTGGGCGCTCTTCTTCACGCTCCTCCGGTACGGAGTCGCACGCCGTTCTCCTCAGGGTCCGCACCTGTCCATCGAATTGGTCTGTACATGACTATCACGGGAGGCCAGACTGTCCGCCGAGCGCGCTCCCACCCCCCTCGACGAGGAGTCCCATGTCCCTGCGCCCTGCCCGCAGCCGTCGCCCCGCAGCCCGTACCGCCCGTACCGCCCGTACCGCCCGTACCGCCCGTACCGCCCGTACCGCCCGTACCGTACGGGCCGCCCTCCTCGCGCTGGCCGTCGCCACGGTCACCGCCCTCTCGGCGGCCCCGCCCGCCGCGGCCGCCGACACCTGGACCGAGGTCGGCTCCGACCGCGCCGACCCGCTGACCGAGAGTCAGGGGCTGACGTCCGTGGAGGTCCCGGCGAACAGCGCCAACCGCTACACCGGCATCGGCGCCATCCCGCTCTCCGTGTCCAGCCGGGGCTGGAACCACGTCGGCGACCCGGACGCCTCCTACGACGGCTACTACGTGGAGCCCTACCAGAGCGACTCGGGCACCTCGAAGATGTACCGCGTGCAGGCTCCCGGCGGCGCCTGGTCGGAGTACGTCCACGCGCTGAGCTCCGGCGAGGCCCTGAACAACTCCTGGGTGGCGATCACCCCCGACAGCCGGTGGATGCTGTCGGGCGAGTACGGCACCATGACCCGGCTCCTCGTCCTCCCGACCCCCGGCGCCAACCCGAGCACCTCGCCCTCGGCGAACCTGCCGCAGGTGTCCACCGTCCGCCTCGACCACGCCGTACGGGACGTCCAGGGCTGCGACTTCACCGGCCCGACCACCCTGCTGTGCTCTTCCGACGACCCGGCCGGCACGCTCTTCGGCGTCACCAAGCCGCTCCTGCAGATCGACCTGTCCGCCGCCCCGAACGGCGCCTCCGACGTCACCGGCCATGTCACGGCCCTGCGTCAGCTGCCGCTGCGCAGCTCCTGCTCGGGGACCTTCGAGGCGGAAGGCATCGACTACGACCGCCGTACGGGCACGCTGCGCGTGATCGTCGTCTCGCCCGGCTTCTGTGTGTTGACCGACAGCAAGACGTATCGGTTCACCAAGAGCTGATCCCTCACTGGTCCCCTGCGGCCAGTGGTGCTTTTCTGGGGGTGTGGCGCGGTTCGCGGGGCCGTGTCGCTGTGCGGCTCCGCCGTGTGCGCACAGCCGCGCCACCGCCACGAGAGGAGCGAGAACGATGGATCGTGAGCGTCTGCACGAGGAGCCCGTCTCCCTCGAGATCAGTGGATGCAGCAAGGAGGACGCCCGGATCGTGTTCGACACGCTGAACGCGTGCTTCGAGTCCGACCGGGGTCCCGACGACACGCCGCAGCAGCTCCATGAGACCCGGCCGATGGTGTGGCTCGGCACCTTCGAGGTCACCGACGCCCGTGCGTGCCCGCCGCCCGCCCGGCTCTCGTCCTCCGTGGAGGCCGACGCGCAGGGCGGTTACTGGGCGATCGAGCGGCTGCGCTCCACGCTGGACTCCCTGTTCGCGGTGCGCGACCTCGCCTCCGCCTCCGGGGACCAGGAACGCGAGCTGCACGTTCTGCTCGAAAGCCGGTGACCTGCGGCACAGTCCGAGACCTGATTGTGCAACTAGTTGCATAAACCGTGCGCGGTCCTCTAGAACTGAGGTCGACCAATGCCGCGCACGGAGGCCGCCATGAGCCCGTACCCCCACCTGCTGAGCCCGCTCGACCTGGGCTTCACCACGCTGCCCAACCGCGTCCTGATGGGCTCGATGCACATCGGCCTGGAGGAGGCCGAGCGCGGCTTCGAGCGCATGGCCGCGTTCTACGCCGCCCGGGCCCGCGGGGGAGTGGGACTCATCGTCACGGGCGGCATCGCCCCCAACGACGAGGGCCGGCCGTACGAAGGCGGCGCCAAGCTCACCACCGACGCGGAGGCCGAGCAGCACCGGACGATCACCGACGCGGTGCACCGCGAGGGCGGCCGGATCGCGATGCAGATCCTGCACTTCGGCCGCTACGCCTACCACCGGGACCTGGTCGCCCCCAGCCCGCTCCAGGCCCCCATCAGCCCCTTCCCGCCCCGCGAGCTGACCGACGCCGACGTCGAGCGCACCGTCGACGACTACGTCCGGGCCGCCCGGCTGGCGAGGCGGGCCGGCTACGACGGCGTCGAGATCATGGGCTCCGAGGGCTATCTCATCAACGAGTTCATCGCCGCGCAGACCAACCACCGCACCGACCGCTGGGGCGGCTCCTACGAGAACCGGATGCGCTTCCCGGTCGAGATCGTCCGGCGAGTGCGCGAGGCGGTCGGCGAGGACTTCATCGTCGTCTACCGGCTGTCCATGCTGGATCTCGTGCCCGGCGGCTCGACGCTCGACGAGGTCGTCACCCTCGCCAAGGCCGTCGAAGCGGCCGGCGCGACCATCATCAACACCGGCATCGGCTGGCACGAGGCGCGGATCCCCACCATCGCCACGTCGGTGCCGCGCGGCGCCTACACCTGGGTGACGAAGAAGCTCATGGGCGCGGTCTCCGTGCCGCTGGTCACCACCAACCGCATCAACACCCCCGAACTCGCCGAGCAGTTGCTCGCCGAGGGCTGCGCGGACATGGTGTCGATGGCCCGCCCGATGCTCGCCGACCCCGACTTCGTGGCGAAGGCCGCCTCGGGCCGGCCCGAGGCCATCAACACCTGCATCGGCTGCAACCAGGCCTGCCTCGACCACACCTTCGGCGGGAAGATCACCTCCTGCCTGGTCAACCCGCGCGCCTGCCACGAGACCGAGCTGGTCCTCGCCCCGACCCGGCTGCGCAAACGCGTCGCCGTGGTGGGCGCGGGACCGGCCGGACTGGCCTGCGCGGTGTCGGCGGCCGAACGCGGCCACGAGGTGACGCTGTACGACGCGGCGAGCGAGATCGGCGGCCAGCTCAACGTCGCCCGCCAGGTCCCCGGCAAGCAGGAGTTCGACGAGACGCTGCGCTACTTCCGCCACCAGCTCGACGCGCACGGCGTGGACGTCCGCCTCGACACCCCCGTGGCGGCGGCCGACCTGGGGGACTACGACGAGGTCGTCGTCGCCACCGGCGTCGTCCCGCGCACCCCCGACATCCCCGGCGTCGACCACCCGAGCGTCGTCGGCTACCTCGACGTCCTGCGCGACAAGGTTCCTGTGGGCGACCGGGTCGCGATCCTCGGCGCGGGCGGCATCGGCTTCGACGTCGCCGAGTTCCTCACCGACGGCGGCGACAAGGCGAACGAGGACCCGGCGGCCTACTTCCGCCAGTGGGGCGTCGACATGGACTACCGGGCCCCCGGCGGTCTCGCGGCCCCCGAACGCCCCGTCCCGCCGCGCACGGTCCACCTCCTCCAGCGCAAGACGACCAAGGTCGGCTCGGGCCTCGGCAGGACCACCGGCTGGATCCACCGCACGGAGCTCAAGCACCGGGGCGTGCGCATGGTCCCGGGCGTGCGCTACGACCGGATCGACGACGCCGGACTGCATGTCACCGTCGGCGAGCAGAGCACCGTCCTGGAGGTCGACACGGTGGTGCTGTGCACCGGTCAGGACCCCCGCCGGGAGCTGTACGACGAGCTGGTCGCCGCCGGCGGCAGCGTGCACCTCATCGGCGGCGCCGACGTCGCGGCCGAGCTGGACGCCAAGCAGGCCGTCAAGCAGGGCACGGAGCTGGCGGCGGCGCTGTAGAGCGTCGTGGGACCGTCCGGGCGCGTCCCTAGGATGACTGGCATGTCACTCCCGCACGCGATCCTCACCGCCCTGCTCGAGAGGCCCTCGTCGGGGCTGGATCTGACCCGCCGGTTCGACAGGTCGATCGGCTACTTCTGGTCGGCGACGCACCAGCAGATCTACCGCGAGCTGGGAAGACTGGAGGCCGAGGGCCAGATCCGGGCCCTGCCGACCGAGGCGCCCGCCCGCGGCCAGAAGAAGGCCTACGAGGTCCTGCCCGCGGGCCGCGCCGAACTCGCCCGCTGGACGGCCGCCGCCCAGGACCCGAAGCCGCACCGGGACGCCATGCTGCTGCGGCTGCGGGCCGCGGCCGTCGTCGGCACCGCGGGTCTGGAGGCCGACCTGCGCCGCCATCTCGAGCTGCACCGACGGCAGTTGACCGAGTACCAGGAGATCGAGGCGCGCGACTTCCCGCCGGGCGAGGAGAGCGCGCAGGCCAGACTGCAGCATCTGGTCCTGCGCGCGGGCATCGAACTGGAGACCTTCTGGACCCAGTGGCTCACCGAGGCCCTGGAGGGCCTGCCCACCGTGGCGGACGGGAGCGGCCACAGCGGGAGCGGCCGCAACGGCGGCCACGGCGGGAGCGGTTAGAGCCGGTACGGCTTCGAGCGGCGGCGCAGGAACCAGGCCGCCGCGATGATCCCCGCCCCCACCAGCGCGCCGCCCACCCCCATGGTGACGGGGCCGACGTCACGGGCCGCGCCGCCGAGACCGCCCATGACCCCGCGCGAGGGCGAGGCCGTCGCCGAGATCGTCGGCGTGGACGGAGCGGAGACGATCACGGACTGGGTGCCCGCGGTGCTGCCGTTGGAGCACATGACGACGACCGTGTACGTGCCCGGGGAGACGGCCGACCAGGCCGCGGACTGGCCGGCGGTCGTCCCGGACAGTGCCACCTGACGCCCCTGGGCGAAGCTCCCCTGGCTGCTGGTCAGCAGCGCCGCCGTGCCCCAGCTGCCGTTGATCAGGGTGCAGGCGCTGGTCACCACCGACACCGTGGAGCCGGCCGTGCTCACGGAGATGCCCGAGACCCGGGCGGCGGCCGGCCCGGGGGCCAGTACGAGGGGCAGCGCGGCGGCGGCTGCCACGGTCAGTCCTGAGCGGACGAGAAAACGGGAAAAGCGCATCGGACGTCCTCCGGCGGCGGCACGGTCAGCGGTACATCCCTTGCGCCGCCGAGGGGTCGGGTACGCCCGTGCTGCCTCAGGGGCAGCCAACGTGCCCCGGCCCCGTCCCGCATGCGGACCGCGACCGGACAGGTGACGGATTCCACCGGACGGCCCATGCGGGAGCCGTCACCGGCGGGCGCCGGTGGTGACCGTCCGCTCCTCCGAGAACGCGCCCCACGTCCCGTCCGGCAGCCGGGCCCGCAGCCGCACCCGATGACCGGTCCCCGCCTCGCCCTCCCGCCCCGCGTAGAAGCTGTACGTGGCCCTCCCCGCGGGCGGGGTCCCGCCCCACACCAGGGAGGTGGCCGGCTGTCCGTCGAGCTGGATCTGGTACTCGGCGACCACACCGTCCACCCGGGGCGGCGCCCAGGACAGGTCGATGTAGTACGCGCCGTCCGCGAGGTGGGCGCCGGCCCGGAAGTCGGCCGGCGCGGTGTCCGGCCCCTCGTCGGCGCCCGGCTCGGTCGTGACGCGCACGGGCGGGCCGGCGGGGGAGACGTTGTCGGCCGCGTCCCGGGCCCGGACGGTGAACGAGTAGCGCGTGCCCGGCCGCAGCCCCGTGACCACCGTCGCCGTCTGGCCCCCGCCGACGCTGTGGATCTTCACGCCGCCCTGCTGGACGTCGTACGACACGACCTTGCGGTCGTCCGTGGACGCCGACCAGGACAGCTGGACGGCCCGGCTCCCGGCGGCCCGGCCGGTCACCCCGCCCGGTGCGGTCGGGGCCGCGCGGTCCGCCGCCCCGGCCGCCGGCGTCGTGGCCCGCACCTCCCGGCTGCGCGGCCCGAGCCGCCCCTCGGCGTCGCGGGCCCGCACGGTGAAGACGTAGCTCGTGGCGGGCGAGAGGCGGACGACGTCCAGCATGCGCGTGGAGCCCGGCACGTTCCCGACCGGCGCGCCGCCGCGATACACCTCGTACGCGTCGACGGCCGGGTCCGCGGCGACCGCGTTCCACATGACGTGCACGCTCGTCGCGCTGCCGGCCTCCGCGGTGACCCCCGTCGGCGCGCCGGGCGCGCCTGTGTCGTCGGCGACGCCGCCCGCGCACCCGCACGAGAGGGCCGCTGCCAGTCCCCACACCACAACCCACAGCACAACGCGTCGCACGGCGTCGCCTCCCGGCCCGGCACGGTTGCAATGGTCCGGACCAATATGACGTGATGGCGCGAGCACATCAAGAGGGCGAGACGACTCTTGGGCCTGGGGCCTGGGGCCTGGGGCTGGGGCTGGGGCTGGGGCTGGCGCTGGGGAGTGCCGTCGGTGGCCGCTCCCGGAAATTACGTATGCTGATGGTCCTCGCGGCTGAACTCGACCTGCGTGCTGATGAGTTCATGCCGGTGGCGCGGACCGCTGTCGTCGCTGTTCCCGCGCCGGCGGAGTGGCCCGGGGACCCGGAGCCGAGAGCCCCGGGCCCCGGCCCCTGTCGCCCGCTCGCCCGGCCGCGTGCACCGTACGGCCCCCTCGGAGTGGCCGCGTGGAGGCGCTGACACCAGATTGTTCCGAGTGTCCGTCAACGTCCCCACGAGAGGGTCCTCATCGTGCGCGCCAAGTCGCTGACCCTGGCCGCGGCCGGCCTCGCCCTGCTGGCCTCGACCGCCCCGGCCGCCGCCGCTCGTCCGTCCTCGGGCGCCCCCGGGGCGCCGGTGCTCCGGCAGGAGGGCTCGGTCCTCGCCGCCGACCTGCTGTCCCGGGTCCGTGACTGCACCCAGGTCTCCACCGGCCGGTACCGCACCGACGCGGGCGCACCCGCGACCATCCCGGTCTGCGGCACCGAGGAGGCGGTGTTCTGGACGGCCGACATGGACATCGACTGCGACGGCCGTCCGAGCCCGCAGTGCAACAGCGGCACCGATCCGCTGTTCTCCGACGCCACGGCCTACACACAGTCCGACGGCCGCTATCTGAACGCCGCGACCCTGCCCTACATCGTGGTGCCGGGGGCGAGCGGCATCTGGGACCACCGGGCGCACGGGGTGCGCGGGGGAGCCGTCGCGGCCGTCGTCTACCAGGGCAGGGTGCAGTACGCGGTCGTCGGCGACACCGGACCCACCGGGATCATCGGCGAGGCGTCGTACGCCACCGCCGAGGCGCTCGGCATCCGCCCCGACCCGCGCGGCGGCGGCACGCCCTCCGGTGTCACGTACATCGTCTTCAAGGACTCCCGGGCGACCCCCGTCGAGAGCCACGCCTCCGCGGTGGAGGTGGGCGACCGATTGGCGCGACAGTTCGTCCAGGGCGCGGGAGCGGGCGCGGGAGCGGGCGGCGCGCCGGCTCGGCCGTCGGCGCGACCCGAGGCCGAAGGAGAGGCCCGGGAGATCGTGGACGCCGAGATCGGCGAAGGGGGCGAGGGGGACTAGGTGACTGGTGTTAAGCGGGCTTCTCCGAGTTGCCGGTTCAGGGCCGAGGGCGTCACATCGCCTCTGTCCGTCTGCGGTTTGGGCCGT
>NZ_JBFAKW010000147.1:0-22548 GCF_040655955.1 Streptomyces sp. NPDC050263
CCCCCCAGGTCATCCGTACGACAGGGGGCACACAGCCATACCGGACCCGGGGGCCAGGCGCCCCATTGCGGGGCCACGGAAAAGGTAACGGGGCAACCGCCCGGCGCCGCCAGGGGTGTTGCCAGGTGCTCAGCAGCTCTCGGTAACTCAGTGGCTCAGTGGCTCAGTGACCGAAGGTGAACCAGTTGACGTTCACGAAGTCGGCCGGCTGGCCGCTGGTGAAGGTCAGATAGACGTCGTGGGTGCCGGTGACGGAGCTGATGTTCGCCGGGATCGTCCGCCAGGACTGCCAGCCACCGGTGTTGGCCACCGAGAAGCTGCCGATGGGCGTGCTGGTACGGCTGTCGAGGCGTACCTCGACCAGTCCGCTGACCCCGCCGGCCGCACCGCTGGCGACCCGCGCGCTGAACTGGGTCGCCGCCGTGGAGCCGAAGTCGACGCCCTGGTACAGCGCCCAGTCGCCGTTGGCGAGGGAGCCGATGTCCTGGCCGCCGCCGGTGTCCGTGGTGGTCTCGGTGGCCGTGCCCGACTGGCTGTTGCACGACTCGGCCTGGATCGTGCCGTAGGCGTCACGGCTGCCGGTCGGCGGAGGTGTTGTGGTACCGGTTCCACTGCCCGCGGCCTGGAGTACCTGCACGTAGTCCACCACCATCGGGTGCCCCGGCTCGGTGGCGCTGTCCAGGCCGCCCCCGAAGGCGTCCGGGAAGGCGCCGCCCATCGCCACGTTCAGGATGATGAAGTAGCCGTGGTTCGTCGCGTTGGTCCAGGTGGTCGCGTCGACCTGGTTGGCTGTGACCGTGTGGAAGTTGACGCCGTCCACGTACCAGCGGATCGTCTCGGGGGTCACCGAGCGGTCCCACTCCATCGTGTAGGTGTGGAAGCCGGACTGGCAGGTGGTGTTGGGACACGCGAGGGAGTTGCCGATGCCGGTGGTCTCGTTGCACGGGCCGCCTGGGTTGGTGCCGCAGTGCATCGTCGCCCACACCTTGTTCAGGCCCTGGACGTTCTCCATGATGTCCAACTCGCCGACGCCCGGCCAGTTCTGGTAGTTGCCCCGGTACGGTGCGCCGAGCGCCCAGAACGCCGGCCAGTAGCCCTCGGCGGCGGTTCCGGTCACGTTCGGCATCTGCAGCCGGGACTCGATGCGCAGCTTGCCGCCGGACGGGGGCTGGAAGTCGGTGCGCGTGGTCTCGATGCGGCCCGAGGTCCAGTTGCCGGCGGAGTCGCGCAACGGCGTGATGCGCAGGTTGCCGTTGCCGTCGAGCGAGACGTTCCTGGTGCTGTTGGTCATCGTCTCGACCTCGCCGGTGCCCCAGTTGGCAGGCCCGCCCGGGTATGAAGTCCCGGTACTGTACTGCCAGTTGGAGGTGCTGACGCCGGTGCCGGCGGCGCCGGTGAAGTCGTCGAGGAAGACCTGTGTCCAGCCGGTCGGGGGCGTGGGCGCGGAGGCGTTCGCAGGCAGGGTGACGACCGCCGCGGCGGCGGCCGCCAGACCTAGCGTGCTGAGTACGGCGATGAGCGCGCGTCGCCTTCTGGGTATGCCGGAGGTTGCACTCATGGGGGGGTGCCTCTCGGGTACGGAGTGATGGGCGCGGGTGCCTTCGACAGCGTTTGAGAGCGCTCTCAAAGTGGGCCCAATGTGCTCTCCGTCCCGAGGACCGTCAAGAGTTAAAGCGAAGAAAGTCCTTTCAGGGCATGGAAGTTCACGGCGTGAACCGGGCAAACGAACTAAAGCGCGCTGCCGGCCTTCCAGTCCGCCCAGGACAGGTTCCAGCCGTTGAGGCCGTTGGCCGGGTCGACGGTCTTCTCGCCCGAGTTCTTCACGATCACCACGTCGCCGAGCATCGAGCTCTCGTAGAACTCGTAGCCCGCCACGGAGCTGTCGTTCGCGCCCTTGGCGTCGTGCAGGCCGATGCAGCCATGACTGGTGTTCTGGCTGCCGAACACCGAGGTCGAGGCCCAGTAGTTGCCGTGCACGAAAGTGCCGGAGGTGGTCAGCCGCTGGGCGTGCGGGACGTCGGAGATGTCGTACTCGTCGCCGAGGCCGACCGTGGAGGACTCCATCCGGGTCTGCTTGAACCGCTCGCTGATCACCATGATCCCGGACCAGGTGGTGTGCTCGGAGTCGCCGCCGGAGACCGGATAGGTGGCCGACGTCGCGCCGTCCCGCTCGACCACCATCTCCTTGCTCGACAGGTCCACCGTGCTGATCTGCGCGCGCCCGATGTGGAAGGTGACGTCCTTCGACTGCATACCGTAGACGCCATCCGATCCCTCGATGTCCTTCAACCGCAGACCGAGGGTGATCGTCGTGCCGGCCGCCCAGTACGTCTGCGGCCGGAAGTCGAGCCGGGTGTCGCTGAACCAGTGCCCGACGACGTCCACGGCGGGCTCGGCGGTCACCGTGATCGCCTTCTGCACGGCTGCCTTGTCCGACACGGCGTGCGAGAAGTTGATCGAGACCGGCATGCCGACGCCGGAGGTGGAGTTCGCCTCGGGGGTGAAGTAGCCGACGAAGGTCTCACCGGGGGACTTCGTGGTGAAGGTGGCCGTCTGCGCGGCGGCGCCCTCCGGCTGCGCGGTGACCGTGTACTTGGTGCCGGAGTACGGGTTGGCGGTCGACGCCCACTTGGTCCCGGCCGCGTCCAGGGAGCCGGCCAGCGTCGAGCCGTCGTTGCCCGTCACCTTCACGGAGGCGAGCGTGCCGCCGGTCACGGTGACCTCGACGGGGCTGGTGAAGGCGGCCTTCGTGGCGCCGTCGGCGGGGGTGACCGAGATCACCGGCTGCGGGGCGGCCGCCGAGGCCTTCGTGGACGCCGAGGCGGACGTCCCGGCCGTGTTCTCCGAGGCGTCCGCCGACCCGGAACACCCGGTCAGCGCGACGGCCGGCACCGCGCCGAGCACGGCCAGGATTCCGCGCCGGGACCACCCCTGCGACTGCTGCTCGGACCGGTTCGATATGTGCGAGACGCCCACGGCACGCCTTCCTGAGTTGTTCGCCTTTGCGCGTGCATCCTGCGCCTCCCAGATGGGGCGATCCTTTGAATCCGACAGTCGCCGTCTGAGATTCCTGTGAGGACGGCCTGAGAGACACCGTCCGCTGCCCGCGCCCGTCCGCTGCCCGCTCCTGCCTGAGCCCGCTCCTGCCCGAGCCCGGCCGTGCCCGAGCAGCGGCGCGTTGTCGCGGGAAGCGGTCGTGCCTGTGTGAGTCCCGCGCGAGTCCTACGTGAGCGGGTAGTCGTAGCGGATGAAGCCGTTGAAGTTCGCGACCTTGTCGTACAGGGCGCGGGCGGTGGCGTTGCCCTCCTGGGTGCTCCAGTACAGGCGGGCGGCACCCCGCTCGCGCGCCGCGTCGGCCACCCGCTCGATCAGCGCCCGTGCCACCCCCCGGCCGCGCACGGCCTCGTCGACGTAGAGGTCCTGGAGGTAGCAGCTGTCCGCCATCCAGCCCGAGGCGTGGAACAGATAGTGCGCCATGCCCACCAGCCTGCCGTCCGCCCGCGCGCCGACGGCGTGCACCTCGTCGTCGCGCAGCAGGCGCTGCCACATCTCCTCGTAGCCCTCGTCGGGCACTTCTGTGCGGTAGAACGTCTTGTAGCCGCGCGCCAGCACTTCCCATGCGGCGCGGTCCTCCGGGCCCAGCGAACCGATCTCGATCATGGTTGCGCATTCTCGCCGGGCGATCCCGAGATCACCGACCCCCGTCTCGTCCCCGCAGTTCACCGCAGTTCGCCGCCGGGACCCGGCTCGTGGCCCCGGGACTCACTCCCGTCGGCCCTCCGGCTGCCAGCCCAGGGCCCGCGAGATCCCGCGGGCCGCGAGGCGCACGGCGGGCGCCAGCACCGGGACCTGCGCGTCGGCGTGCGGGACGACGACCGACACGGCGGCGACCACCGCACCGCCCGGACCGCGCACCGGAGCGGCCACCGACAGGGCGTCCTCGGTGACCTGACGACTGCTCACCGCTACGCCTGTGCGCCGCACTTCGGCCAGCACCCGGCGCAACCGCACCGGATCGGTGATGGTGTGCGCGGTGTAGGAGGCCAACGTCCCTGCGCAGTAAGTCTCTTGGGACTCGGAGCTGCTGTGCGCCAGCAGCGCGAGCCCCACGCCGGTGACGTGCAGAGGCCAGCGGGCGCCCACCCGGATGTGCACGCCGACCGCCGAACGCCCGGACAGCCACTCGGTATAGACGACCTCGGATCCGTCCCGCACCGCCAACTGCACGTTCTCGTGCGTGGCTTCGTACAGGTCCTCCAGGAACGGCAACGCGACCTGTCGCAGCGCCAGGCCGCGCGGCGCCAGTGCGGCGACCTCCCACAGCCGCAAGCCCACGTGGTAGGTCCCGGACGGGTCCCGCTCCAGAGCGCCCCACTCGGTCAGCGCTGCCACCAGTCGGTGCGCGGTGGAGAGCGTCAGCCCGGCGCGGCGGCTGATGTCGGTAAGGCAGAGCGCGGGGTGCGTGTGGTCGAACGCGCCGAGCACGGCGAGCAGCCGGTCCGGCGCGGAGCGGGAGTGCGCGGCGAGCACGCCGTGATCCATCCCGCCGGTCCGATCCATCCCGCCCGTCCGACCCGTCTCGCCCGACTGACCCGTCTCGCCGGACTGACTCATCCTGCCTGACTGACCCGTCTGACCCATCAGGTTCTCCCCACGGCATCAGGCCAGTCCGTCCTCGGCGATCCGCAGCAGCAGCCCGTGCAGCGTCTCGCGTTCGGCCGGGTCCAGGGGGTCCAGCAGTTCGTTCGTCACGCGCAGACTGGCCTCGTCGGTGCCGCGCAGGAACGCGCGGCCGTCCTCGGTGAGGACGACGATGCGGCTGCGGCGGTCGTCCGGGGCCGGGCGGCGCTCGGCGAAGCCCAGCTTCTCCAGGTCGTCCACCAGGCCGACGATCGCGCTGGGGTCGTAGCCGAGCCGCGCGCTCAGCTCGCGCTGGAGGGTGCGTTCGGAGGTGGCGAGGAAGCGCAGCACCGCGTAGTGGCGCAGCCGCAGCCCCGACTCCTGGAGGAACGTGTTGAAGACCTGACCCGAGCGCAGCCCCAGGCGATACAGCAGGTAACCGGTGTCCGCGTGCAACGCGCGCATCCACGGCTCGTCCGCGTCGATCGGGGCGGCGTTCACTGCGTTGTCCTGGCGGGCGATGGCGGGCTCCCTGGGCTCGGTCCCCTTCTGGGGGTGGATCTCGTGACGGGTCTCGGAGTGGATCTCGGGGTGGTTCTCGACGTCATTGTCGACGTCATTCTCGGCGGTCGTCCGTCGTACGGATTCCAGCATGGCGCACCCGTAGGTGGACAACAACTATTGACGACAACAATTATTGCTCTTAGCTTCGATCTCGAAGCCGCACCCCATGTGAAGGGACACCGTCGTGCCCAGCATCGATCTCTCCGGCAAGGTCGCCGTCGTCACCGGCAGTGGCCGGGGCCTCGGCCTCGCCTATGCTCACGCCCTGGCCGCCCGCGGCGCCTCCGTGGTCGTCAACGACGTCGACGAGGCGGTCGCCGAGCAGGCCGTGAAGTCCATCGTCGAGGCCGGCGGCAAAGCGGTCGCCGAGGTGGTCCCGGTCGGCACCGCCGAGGCCGCGGACCGGCTGGTGAGCCGCGCGGTGGAGGAGTTCGGCCGGCTCGACGTCCTCGTCACCAACGCGGGCATCCTGCGGGACAAGGTGCTGTGGAAGATGACCGACGACGACTTCGACGCGGTGATCACCACCCACCTCAAGGGCACCTTCACCTGTGCCCGCGCCGCCGCCGTACGGATGCGCGAGCAGGGCGAGGGCGGCACGCTGATCCTCGTCGGCTCCCCGGCCGGTCAGCGCGGCAACTTCGGGCAGACGAACTACGCCGCCGCCAAGGCCGGCATCGCCGCGTTCGCCCGCACCTGGTCCATGGAACTGGGCCGCGCCGGCATCACCGTGAACGCGATCGTCCCGGTCGCCGCGACCGCGATGACCGAGACGATCCCCGCGTTCGCCCCGTACGTCGAGGCGCTGAAGAACGGCGAGCCGTTCCCGGACTTCCTGCGCAAGGGCGAGGGCTTCGGCACCCCTGAGGACTGCGCCGCGCTCGTCCCCTTCCTGGCCTCCGAGGCGGCCCGGGGCATCACCGGCCAGGCCATCGGCATCGGCGGCGACAAGGTGGCACTCTGGTCGCATCCGCAGGAGATCCGCGCGGCCTACGCCGACGGCGGCTGGACCCCGGAGAGCCTGGCCGACGTCTTCCCCACCTCGGTCGGCGCCGAGCTCCAGACGGTCGGCATCCCGGCCCCCAAGTTCCCGGAGGCGTGATGAGCCCCACCGCGAACCCCACGGCGAACCCCTCTCCGAGCCCCGCCATGAACGTCGACGAACTCGTCGCGATCGACGTCCACACTCACGCGGAGGTGTCCTCCAAGGGGCACTCCTCGCTGGACGACGATCTGCACGACGCGTCCTCCGCCTACTTCAAGGTCGAGGGCAAGCGGAAGCCGACCCTGGAGGAGACGGCCGCCTACTACCGGGAGCGGAAGATGGCCGCCGTGATCTTCACGGTGGACGCCGAGTCCGCGACCGGCACGGCCCCGGTTCCGAACGAGGAGGTCGCGGAGGCGGCGGCCGCCAACGCGGACGTCCTCATCCCCTTCGCCTCCATCGACCCCTTCCGAGGGAAGGCGGGCGTGCGGCAGGCGCGGCGCCTGGTCGAGGAGTACGGGGTGAAGGGCTTCAAGTTCCACCCCAGCATCCAGGGCTTCTTCCCCAACGACCGCTCGGTGGCGTACGACCTGTACGAGGTGATTGAGGAAACCGGTTCCATCGCCCTTTTCCACACCGGTCAGACGGGCATCGGCGCCGGCGTCCCGGGCGGCGGCGGGATCCGGCTCAAGTACTCCAACCCGCTGCATGTGGACGACGTGGCGGCCGACTTCCCGCACCTCAAGATCATCCTGGCGCACCCGTCCTTCCCCTGGCAGGACGAGGCCCTCGCCGTCGCCACGCACAAGCCGGGCGTGCACATCGATCTGTCCGGCTGGTCGCCGAAGTACTTCCCGCCGCAGCTCGTGCAGTACGCCAACACGCTGCTCAAGGACAAGGTCCTCTTCGGCTCCGACTTCCCCGTCCTCACCCCCGACCGCTGGCTCGCCGACTTCGACAAGCTGACGATCAAGGACGAGGTGAAGCCGAAGATCCTCAAGGAGAACGCCGCCCGGCTGCTCGGGCTGATCACACCGTAAGGGGCGTGGAAGATGCGCAACGAGGGACTGGGGTCGTGGCCCGCACGCCGGGCCCGCAAGACCCCGCACCGCACCGCCCTGGTAAACGGTGAACAGTCGACGGACTATCGCACACTGTATGCACGCACCACGCGCCTGGCCCACGCCCTGCGGGCCCGCGGAGTGCGGCGCGGCGACCGTATCGCCTACCTCGGCCCCAACCACCCTTCCTACCTGGAGACCCTGTTCGCCGCCGGCACGCTCGGCGCGGTGTTCGTCCCCCTGAACACCCGACTGGCCGGACCCGAGATCGCCTACCAGCTCGCCGACTCCGGCGCCAAGGCGCTCGTCTACGGCCCCGCGCAGGCGGGCCTGGTCGCCGGACTGCCCGGGAACACGGACGTCCGGACGTACGTCGAGGTCGGCGCCGAATACGAGCAGGCGCTCGCCGAGGCCTCCGACGAGGCGATCGACACGCCGGTCACCCCCGACGACACCTGCATCATCATGTACACCTCGGGCACGACCGGCCGTCCCAAGGGCGCCATGCTCACGCACGGCAACCTCACCTGGAACGCGATCAACGTCCTCATCGACACCGACCTGATCGCCGACGAACGCGCCCTGGTCTCCGCGCCGTTGTTCCACACGGCCGGGCTGAACATGCTGACGCTCCCGGTGCTCCTCAAGGGCGGCACTTGCGTCCTGGTCGAGGCCTTCGACCCGGAGGCCACCTTCGACCTGATCGCACGGCACCGGATCACCTTCATGTTCGGGGTGCCGACGATGTTCGAGCAGGTGGCCCGGCACCCGCGCTGGCCGGACGCCGATCTGTCCTCGCTACGCATCCTGACCTGCGGCGGCTCCCCGGTGTCCACGCCGCTGATCGCCGCCTACCAGGAGCGCGGGCTCACTTTCCTCCAGGGCTACGGCATGACCGAGGCCGCCCCCGGCACGCTGTTCCTGGACGCCGAGCACTCGATCAGCAAGGCGGGCTCGGCCGGTGTCCCGCACTTCTTCAGCGACGTTCGCGTCCTGCGGCCCGACCTCAGCCCGGTCGACGTCGGCGAGACCGGCGAGGTCGTCGTGCGCGGGCCGCATGTCATGCCCGGCTACTGGGGGCTGCCCGAGGAGACGGCCGCCTCCTTCGCCGACGGCTGGTTCCGCAGCGGGGACGCGGCCCGGATCGACGAAGACGGTTACGTGCATATCGTCGACCGCATAAAGGACATGATCATCTCGGGTGGGGAGAACATCTACCCCGCCGAGATCGAGGATCTGCTCCTCGCCCACCCCGACATCGTCGAGTGCGCGGTCATCGGCGTGTCCGACGACAAGTGGGGCGAGGTCCCGCGCGCGGTCGTCGTGCCCCGCGAGGGAGCTTCGCTCGATCCCGACGAGGTGCTGGCCTCGCTGTCCGGTCGGCTCGCCAAGTACAAGATCCCCAAGTCCGTGGTGGTGGCGGACGAACTTCCGCGCACCGCCTCCGGAAAGCTCCTCAAGGCCCGGGTGCGCTCCCGGTACGGCACCAACTCCTGAAACGGCTTCCGAAACACCTCCCGAAAGCGCCTCCCGAAACAACTCCTGCGCAACTCCTGAGTGAGGAACGGCATATGAGCATCACCGTCAACGGCGTCGACGAGCTGAAGAAGCTGGCCGGCAGCGACCTGGGCACCAGCGAGTGGATCGAGGTCACCCAGGAGCGCATCGACACGTTCGCCGACGCGACCGGGGACCACCAGTGGATCCACGTCGACCCCGAGCGGGCGAAGGAAGGGCCCTTCGGCGCTCCCATCGCCCACGGTTACCTGACCCTCTCCCTCTTCATCCCGCTGTTCACCGAGCTGCTGGACGTCCAGGGCGTCACGACGAAGGTCAACTACGGGCTGAACAAGGTGCGGTTCCCCTCGCCGGTGAAGGTCGGCTCGCGCATCCGTCTGGTCGGGAAGCTGACCGAGGTCGAGGACGTGCCGGGCGGCGTGCAGATCACCGTCGACGGCGCGATCGAGATCGAGGGGGGTGCGAAGCCGGCGGCTGTGCTGCAGAGTCTTTCGCGGTTCTATGTGTGAGAGCGGTCTCTGCGACGGGCCGTAGGGGTTGACGCTGTGGGGAACCGCGCGGCCGTCGTGGCTGGTCGCGTGGTTCCCCACGCCCCCGTTCGGGGGCGTCTCAGCGCACGACGTCCACGAAGATCGGGTTGGAGTAGAACCAGGTGTCGGCCCACGGGTCGCCGTTGCCCGGGTCGTGGGGGATCGGGCCGTGGGGGTCCACAAAAGCACCCAGGTAACCGGTTCCGTGCCGGTTGCCGTCGCTGCCGCGCAGCCGGACGTAGAAGGACTCGTCGCCCACCGGCACCGTGACGCGCAGGGTGTACGTCCCCTTGCGGCCGCTCACGTCGGTCGTGTGGACGACCTTCGTGTCGGGCGCCTGCCATGTGTCGCGGTCGGACACCGCGCCGCGCACCGCGCCCCGGATCACGTCCACGTGCGCCAACTCAGGCAGGATTCCCTGGGGGTTGGGGCGGGAGGTGCTCGTGACGGTGATGTTCAACGTGAGCTTCTCGCCCTTGCGGACCCGCAGTCGGCCGCCGAGGGTGACGCCCCGGCCGTTGCTGTGCTCCCGCCGCAGCCGGACCTCCAGGCCGTCGAGCAGATGCCCGTGGTCCAGCCAGACCCGGCCCTCGCGCAGACCCGTCATCACAGCGCGGTAGCCGTAGCGGGTCACGCCCACGTGGGTGCGGCTGAACTGGCCCGGCCAGAAGTCGCTGCCGGCCTGCGGAGTGTCGGTGTTCACCGGGTCGGGCAGCTTGCCGGTGTCGTCGAAGTTCTGCCCGGCCGGCCAGTCGCCGTTCTTCCAGGTGTCGAAGACGGTCCGGTGGTTGTCGGAGTTGGTGGTGATCGAGAACAGCCGGCCCTCGGCCAGCATCGAGTCCCACAGCCCGCCGACGGTCGCCGTGGCCCAGTCGAAGCCGCCGTAGGTGAGGTAGGCGTTCGCCGGGTAGCCCGCCCAGGACTGCGCCGACGGCTTGTTCTCGTACTCGCCGCGGACGGAGGTGTTCCCGCGCCAGCCCGGGATCGCCGCGCCCTGGGCGCCGGGCGCGCCCTCCATGCCGATCATGATCTCGGGGGCCGCGTCGCGCCAGGCCCGCATCTCGTGCGGGGAGTCGATGCCGAGTCGCAGCGGGTGGTTGGCGAGGACGAGGACGTCGTCCACGTAACCCTTGCGGCGCTGCTCGGCCAGCCACTTGACGGCCTTGACGGCGTGCGCCTCGTTGCGGGCGGTGTCGGTCGCGCCGGCCGCGCCCTCGGTGTAGCCCAGGAGCTTGCCGTCGTAGGCGAGTTCGAACTGCGTGAGCAGGTCGACCTCGTGCGGGCCGGGCGCGGCGAACACCGTGCAGTGCTCGGCGGCCGGGATGTACCACTCCAGCCCCTGGAAGATCAGCTGGCGCGGGTTCGCGGCGCGGGCCTCGAGGATCTCCTTGTGCTCCATCGCGGCGCCGTAGTGGGCGTGCCCGAAGTTGGAGTGCTCGTTGAACACCATCCAGTCGAGGCCGTACTCGGCGGCGGCCTCGGCCAGCTGGGAGAAGGTGTACTTGGCGTCGTGGCTGTAGACGGAGTGCACGTGGTGGTCGCCCACCAGATAAGCGAGACGCGGGTCCTCCCCGCCGTAGCCCTGGCCGGCGGCGGCGACGGCGGGGGTGGTGGCCGCCCCGCCCAGGGCGAACGCGGCGCCGAACAGACCGGCGCTGCGCAGGAGTCCGCGCCTCGACACGCCCTGGGCGTCGAGAGCGGCGGGGGAGACGGACGGATCGGCCCAGGCGGGCAGTTGCTGCTCGGTCACGGTGATCCTCGTGAAGGGGTCAGTGATTCATGAAGGAGGTGACGGGGAGCGCCCGTTCGACGATGCGCACGTCACCGAGGCGGCCGTGCAGGATCTGGTCGATCTTGCCCGCGTACTCGTAACCGCCGAGCAGCCAGGGCAGCCCCACCGAGGTGAGTCCGACGGCGGAGGCGTGCGGATTGCGGGCCACCGGGCAGCCCTGGACGTACATCGTGGTGTGCCTGCCGTCGTTGACGACGGCGACGTGCCACCACTTCTCCCGGGCGGTCTCGTCCCCCCAGTTGGTGGCGATCCCCTCCTGGTCGAGCGGACGGACCGCCCACTGCGGGCCGGGTCCGTCGGAGAGGGACAGCGTGGCGATCGGCTCGTCCGGATCGTCGGCGGTCTTGCCGGCCGCGCCGCCCGTTCCGGTGCGGCTGACCAGACCGGACCAGGCGTTGTGCGAGGGGTCCCAGTCGGCGGGCAGCCGGTAGAAGGCCTCGATAGTGTAACCGGCCTTGAAAGTGGCCGAGTTGAGCGGGGCACCGTCGACCGTCTTCAGGTACGCGCCCTTCAGCGGCGACTTGTAGCCCTGGAACTCCAGGCTGCCGTGGCCGGGTTGGTCGGGGTGGTGGTCGGACGACCAGGTGAGCGCGCCGCCGCCGACGCTGACCAGGCTGAGGTCGTTGCCGCGCCCGGACAGGTCGCGGACCGTGCCGGCGACCGCCGTGCCGTCGTCGTGGCCGTCGAAGCGCCAGTACGCGACCGTGCCGCGCACCAGCGTCGACGACACCGGACGCGCCGCCCGGACCGGCGCCGGGTCGAAGCCGGAGAAGCGGTCGGCGAAGTCGATGTCGACCGAGAACCGGTCGGTGTCGCCGCTGAGTTCGATCTCCTGCCGCTCCAGCTCGTTGAGCCCCTTCGCGGCCCGGCCCAGGATCCACGGGGAGACCGTCTCCACGTCGATGACGTTCCGGTCGAGGTCGAAGCGGTAGAGGCGGATCATCGCCGCACCGCCGAAGTACCGGTTCTGATAGTTCGTCAGATGCAGATGGACGTCATGTCCCGCCGCGTTCTTGCGCGTTGCCCGACCGGCGGGCCAGTAGTGCCCGTTGAGCGTCAGGAAGATCTGGTCGTGGTTCGCGATCAGCCGGTCCCACAGCTGCTGGCCGTACGCGGAGAGGGAGTCGTCCTCGACGACCAGCTCGTGCGTGGTCAGCACGACGGGCGTCTTCGGGTGCCGGGCCAGGACGTCGGCGGCCCAGGCGTAGCCCTGGTCCGACAGCCGCCAGTCCAGCGCCAGCACCATCCACTCCCGGCCGGCCGCCCGGAACAGGTGGAAGGTGTTGTAGCCGTCCAGGGAGGCCCCGCCGAAGGTGGACTTCCCCTCGAAGCGCTGCGGGCCGAAGGCGTCCAGGTACGGGGTCGCGCCGCGCTGGTCGGTCGTCGACGACTTCACGTCGTGGTTGCCGGCCAGGACGCTGTAGCCGACCCCACGCCGGTCCAGCAGCCCGAACGCCTCGCTGATCGCGGTGACTTCGCTCTTCGCGCCGTTCTCCGTCAGGTCGCCGAGGTGGGACAGGAACACGATGTTCTCGTCCCGGCCGTGCTCCAGCAGATAGCGCAGGGACGCCTCGATCGGCTCCTTGTCGATACTCGGACCGTCGAAGAGGTACTGCGTGTCGGGCATGACCGCGAGCGTGAAGCGGCGACTGTCGGCGTCGGGCCGCCACTTGGCGGAGGCCGCCTCGGGGGAGGCGGCCTCCGCGGTGGCCGGCAGTGCGACGCCGGCTGTGGCGGCGGCGCCGAGCAGGGCGGTGGCCCGCAGGAATCCGCGTCTTCCGGCACCGGCCTGCGCGGCCTCGCCCGGGTTCTGGGCATGCGAAGTACACACATGTGCTCCGTAGGAAAGTCCGTGTAGAGAACGGGTGTTACAGGACGCGCAGGGTCCAGCTCCAGCGGTGGACGCCCGGTGCGACGAGGTAGGAGGGGAAGGTGTCGGGACCGCACGAGGCCGTGCCGAGGCCGCGGTGCGCCGCGTCGAGGTGCACCACGCAGCCGGCGCGTGGCACGAGCTCGTCATGGTGGGCGACGGCGGTCAGGTCCTCGGCGCGGTAGCGCGTGACGGAGACCTGGCGCGGCTCGTCCAGCGTGACCGCGAGGCCGGTGGCGTCCGGCGCCGAGAGCGTGAAGCGCCGCACCCCGTGCCTGCCGCCGCTCTCCTGCGGACGCAGGTACGGAGTGAACAACTCGTCGACGGGGAGGCGGTGATGGCCCACCGGCGCACCGCCGCTGCGGTCGGGGTAGGACTCCCAGGGGCCCTGTCCGAACCACTCCAGCAGGTCGGGCCCCGGAACCGTCTCGAAGACCGTGCCGACCCGTGCCACGTCGTCGAACTCCTCGGGCAGCTCGGCCTGTTCGTCGATCCGCAGGCCGCCCTCGACCGGCGTGAACACCTGCCGGTGCCGCACGACGCCGGTGGTGCCGGCGTACTCGGAGAACACGGTCACCCCGTCGCCGTCGCGGCGGACGGACAGCGGCTTGCGCACGAGGGAGTCCAGACCCCAGGTCCGCCAGCGCAGCGCCATCCCGCCCAACTCGTCGTTGTCGGTGGGCGCCCGCCACAGCGACAGCGCCGGCGCGACGGCCAGCAGGGGGTGGACGAGAAGCCCGTCGTCGTCGAGCTCGACGTCCCCCGCAGTCCGGACGTTCCCCGGAGTTCCGACGTGCCCGAGAGCTTCTGCGTCCTGGGTCGGCACAGCCGCCCGCAACCGCACCTGCGGCGCGCACACCTCCGTGCCGCGCGGCGCCCACGGCAGGTCCTCCGCCGTCGTCACCCGCAGGGTCAGCCATGCCTCGCCGCCGTCC
Source organism: Streptomyces sp. NPDC050263 (assembly GCF_040655955.1). Lineage (NCBI taxonomy): Bacteria > Bacillati > Actinomycetota > Actinomycetes > Kitasatosporales > Streptomycetaceae > Streptomyces > Streptomyces sp. NPDC050263. Next base: position 13,876 of record NZ_JBFAKW010000147.1, read on the forward strand.
TCGGGCAGCGCGAACGGCACCGGCACCACGGCCGTCTCGCCCGGCCGCAGGTCGGGCAGTTCGGCGGTCGCGGTGAGCGTCGGGCCGTCCGCGAGGGACAGCTCCCACTCGCCCGCGAGCCACTCGAGACCGCGGAAGTGCTGGTGGTTGGAGAGGACCAGCCCCTCGTGCCGGAACCCTTGCAGCCGCAGCGGCGCGGCGAGCTCACGGTGCTCGTACATCACCGGCTTCGGGGTGCGGTCGGGGAAGACGACGCCGTCCGCGATGAACGCGCCGTCGTGGTCCTTCTCGCCGAAGTCACCGCCGTACGCCCAGCGGTAGCCGGGTGCGGTGACACCGTTGTCATAGAGTCCGGCGCCCCCACGCCCGACCGGTCTTCCGTCGTTCACACCCTGGAGAATGCCGTGGTCCCAGAACTCCCAGATGAACCCGCCCTGAAGACCCGGGGTGGTCTCGATGGCGGCCCAGTGGTCGGCCAGCGTGCCGTTGCTGTTGCCCATCGCGTGGGAGTACTCGCACTGGATGAGCGGCTTGGTCTGCTCCCCGGACAGCGCGTGCGCCACGCAGTCCTCCAGGGGCGCGTACATCGGGCAGGCGATGTCGGAGGCGACCTTCGGATCCGCCCAGCCGCGCTTGGCGGCGCCCTCGTACTGCAGCGGCCGGGTCGTGTCGTGCCGGCGCACCCAGCCCGCGGCCGCGTCGTGGTTCGCGCCGTAGTCGGACTCGTTGCCGAGCGACCAGATGATGATCGACGGGTGGTTCTTGTCGCGCAGCACCATGCGTGAGACGCGGTCGACGAAGGCGTTCAGATAGCGCGGGTCGTCGGCGATCTCATGGGCGTGGTCATGGGACTCGATGTCCGCCTCGTCGACCACGTAGAAACCGATTTCGTCGGCGAGGTCGTACAGCCCGGGGTCGTTCGGATAGTGCGCGGTGCGGATGGCGTTGAAGCCGAAACGCTTGAGCAGCACCAGGTCGGCCCGCATGTCGTCGGCCGAGACGGTCCGCCCGGTCAGCGGGTGGAAGTCGTGCCGGTTGACCCCCCGGATGAAGACCCGCTCCCCGTTGACCAGCAGATCCCGGCCGACGATCTCGACGTCCCGGAAACCGATCCGGTGCGAGGAGGCGTCCGCGACGGAGCCGTCGGCGCGGTGCAGCCGCACCGTCAGCCCGTACAGCTCGGGCGTCTCGGCCGTCCAGGTGCGCACCTCGGGCACGCGCGCGAGCAGACGTGCCTCGCCGAGGAAGTCGGAGACGCGCTCCTCCTCGGCGTTGGCCAGGTCGAACTCCGCGTCCTGCGTCAGCGGCAGTCCGTCCAGCTCCCCGCTGACGTACCACCCCTCGGGCAGCGCCCCGCCCGCGTCGCGCACCTGGCAGTCGACCCGCAGCTCCCCGTCCGCCGACGCCCGCACGCCGACGTCGGCCAGATGCAGTGGGTCGGTGGCGTACAGCAGCACCGAGCGGGTGATCCCGCCGTGCCACCAGTGGTCCTGGTCCTCGATGTGCGAGGCGTCCGACCACTTGACGACCGTCAGCCGTACGACGGACCGCCCGCCGGGGCGTACGACGCCCGACAGGTCGAACTCTGCGGCCAGATGGGAGTCCTTGGAGATGCCGACGGGCCGCCCGTCCACATGCACGAGGAGCACGCTCTCGGCAGCCCCGACCTGGAGCACGATCCGGCGGCCGGCCCACTCGGCGGGGACGTCGATCTCACGCTCGTAGACGCCCGTCGGATTGTCCGCGGGCGACCGTGGAGGGAATTCTGTATACGGCATACGGATGTTCAGATACTGCGGAAGGTCGACCGTCGACCGCAGCGGGTCGTCCGTATCCTGCATGGTCCATACACCGGGCACGAACGTCGACGACCACGCACCGCCGACCGGCGCGTCCGGAGCGGACAGCAGCTGGAAGCGCCAGTCGCCGTCCAGGGAGTGTGCTCCGGAGCGCCGGTCGACGGCGTTCATGGGCAGCCGCCCCCAGGAGGTCACCTCGGGTGACTCCCAGGGGCGGAGCGTCAGAAGCGGGTCAGTCACTTGATGGCTCCCTTGCCGAGGTCGGCGATGATCTGTTTGGCGCCGATCGCGAAGACGATCAGCAGGGGGATGAGCGCCAGCAGCGCGCCCGTCATGACCATTCCGTAGTCCGTCGTGCCATGGACGCCGTTCAGCTGCGAGAGGGCGACCTGGAGGGTGACGTTGTCCGGGTTGGTGAGGGCGATCAGCGGCCAGGCGTAGTCGTTCCACTGGCCCATGAACGTGAAGATGCCCAGGAAGGCCAGACCGGGTCGGACGACCGGCAGGGCCACGTGCCAGTACTGGCGCATGAAGCCCGCCCCGTCGATCTTCGAGGCGTCGAGCAGCTCGTCGTGGATCGCGCTCTTCATGTACTGCCGCATCCAGAAGATGCCGAACGCGTTGGCCGCCGCCGGCACGATCAGCGCCGTCATCGAGCCGATCCAGCCGATCTTCGCCATGATCACGAACTGCGGGATGGCCGAGAGCTGGGCCGGCACCATGAAGATCGCCATCATCAACGCGAACAGCACACGTCGGCCCGGGAACTGGAACTTTGCGAAGACGAACGCGGCCAGCGAGTCGAAGAACAGGACCAGGAAGGTCACCGAGCAGGCCACGAGCAGCGAGTTGAACATCGACCCGAAGAAGTCGACGTTGTCGAAGAGATGGCGGACGTTCTCCAGGAAGTGCGAGCCCGGCAGCAGCTTCGGCGGATAGGAGAAGATCTCGGTCGACGAGTGCGTCGACATGATCACGGCCCAGTAGAACGGGAAGACCGAGAGCAGCAGACCGATGATCAGTGAGATGTGCAGGGCGATGCCCCGGCGGTTCGAACCCTTGATGGACGACATGGTCGGAGCCTCCTAGTCTTCGCCCCGGCGCTGCACCAGGCGCCAGTTGATGATCGAGAAGATGATGACGACGAGGAAGACGCCCCAGGCCACGGCGGCGCCGTAACCGAAGTCGTTGTTGTCGAAGGTCTGCTGGAAGAAGTAGAGGACCATGGTCTGGCCCGAGTGACCGGGGCCGCCCGCGAACGACGAGTTGTTGTCCGTGGTCTGCAGCAGCACCTGGGGCTCGGAGAAGGTCTGCAGCCCGGTGACCGTCGAGATGACGAGCACGAAGAGCAGCGTCGGCCGCAGCAGCGGCAGCGTGACCTTGAAGAAGGTCTGCACGGGACCGGCGCCGTCCATCCGCGCCGCCTCGTACAGCTCGCCGGGAATCGTCTGCAGGCCGGCCAGGAAGATGATCGCGTTGTAACCGGTCCACTGCCAGGTCATCAGCGTGGCGATGGCGACCTTGATGCCCCAGGGCGTGTTCAGCCACGCCACCTGATCCAGGCCGACCGCCTGCAGGACGGCGTTCATCAGGCCGAAGTTGGTGGAGAAGACCGAGCCGAAGATGATCGCGACCGCCACGATCGAGGTGACGTTCGGCAGGAAGAAAGCGAAGCGGTAGACGTTCTTGAAGCGGACCGCGGAGTTGAGCATCACGGCCGTGACCATGGACAGGAAGATCATCGGGATGGTGGCCAGCGCCCAGATGACGAGCGTGTTGCCGACCGAGCCCCAGAACTGGCTGTCCGACACCAGATAGCGGTACTGCGAGAGTCCCGCGTACTCCATCGAGCCGAGTCCGTCCCAGCGGTGGAAGGACAGATACAGCGAGAAGCCGACCGGGATCAGCCCGAAGGCCAGGAACAGCAGATAGAAGGGCGAGATCGCGGCGTAGAGCCGCCAGTGGCTCAGGATGCCCTTCGACGGGCGGACGGCGGGGGGCTCCGCGACGGGCGGCGGGGGCGTGTCCAGCACAGGTGCGGTAGCCATGTCAGTAGCTCACCCCCAGGTGGTCGGCGATCCGCCGGCACTTGCTCATGGCGTCCTTCCAGGCCTGCTTCTCGTCCTTGCCGAGGACGGAGAAGTTCCGCAGCTCGTCGTCGATCGGGGTCTTCAGCGCCACGTCGAACGGGCTGTTGAAGGCGACGGGGATCTTCTCCGCCGCCGGTCCGAAGACGTCCATGGTGATCTGGTTCCCGAAGAACGGATCGGGTTCGCGCAGCTGCTTCAACGCGTACGAGGCCGGCGTCGACGGGAACAGGACCGAGTCGACGAAGCCCTGGGCCTGGTTGTCCGCGTCGAGCATCCACGTGATCATCTCGAAGGCCTGCTCCGGTTCGCGGCACGCCTTGGTGATCGCCAGGAACGAGCCGCCGATGTTCGACGGTCCGCCCGGACAGCTCGCCACCCGCCACTTGCCCTTGGTCTTCGGCGTGTTGAGCTTGATGTCGCCGGCCGCCCAGGAGGCGTTCAGCTGGCTGGGCAGCAGGCCGCGCTCGGTGGCCGAGATGTTGTCCGGCGTGCCGTTGACGATCTTCGATACCAGTCCGCGCCGGGTGGCTTCGACGGCACGGGCCCAGGCGGTGCGCACATGCTCCTGGTCGCCGATGAAGTGCCGGTCCTTGTCGACGAACCGCTTGGTCGTCTGGTTGATGGAGATGCCGTAGATGCTCAGGGCGTCGGTCAGGATGAAAGCGCCGGGAACGCGCTTCTTGAGCTGCTCGCCGGCCGCCATGAACTGGTCCCAGGTGGCCAGCTCCCGGGAGACGTCCGCGGGCTCGGACGGCAGCCCGGCCTTCTCGAAGGCAGCCGGCTGGTAGTAGTGCGCGACCGGACCGCAGTCGATGGGGAAGCCCACCATCGAGCCGTCCTCGGCGATGCCCTCGTTCCACTTCCAGGGCAGGTACCGGTCCTTGAGCTTGTCCGCCCCGAGCGTGCGCAGGTCGACGAACTGGTCGGCGTTGGGCAGGTACGAGGCCATGTCCTCGCCCTTGAGCCCGGCGATGTCCGGGATGTGCGCGCGCCCGGTCATCGTCGTCATCAGCTTGGAACGGTAGTAACCGCCGATCTGGATCGCCTGCAGCTTCACCTGGCTGTCGTAGCGCGCCTTGGCCTGATCGACGACCTTCGGACTCAGTCCGCCGCTCCAGTACCACATGACCATGTTCCTGCCGGTGGAGCCGGTCGGAACGGCACAGCCGGTCGCCAGGCCGCCGAGCGCCGTGGCCGCCGTGCCGGCGAGGCCGGCGCGCAGCAGGCCTCTTCGTGAGAGCTGCACAGCTCCCACCGCCTTTCGGATCTGTTCGCGTCTTTGCAGACGGGGTGCAATTCGAGGGGCATACGTGGAGGTCGTCCTCGCCGGTTCGCGGTCAGGGCCGCAGGACCGGCGGGGTGACCGGGGCGTACCGCACGGGCGGCCCCACGTCCGCCGGGATGCGGTCGGCGAGGAAGCCGTACGCCCGCTTCAGTTCGGGGTCGGTCACCGAGCGCCACCAGCGGTCGACGCCGTACCAGCCGGGGGCCGCCAGCGCGCCGCCGTGGTGCTGGACGGAGAGCCCGGCGGCGAGCACCGCGAACCGCAGCCGCTCCACCAGCGGCCAGCCGCGCAGCGAGGCCGCGACGAAGCTCGCGCCGAACACGTCGCCGGCGCCCGTCGCGTCCAGGACATCGATGTCAAGTGCGGGGACCTCCGCGTACTCCCCGCTCGCCTGATCGACCGCGACCGCGCCGTCCGCGCCCCGGGTGACCACGGCCACCGGCACCAGCTCCGCGAGCGTGCCGAGCGCGGCGACCGCGCTGTCGGTGCGGGTGTACGCCATCGCCTCGGTCTCGTTGGGCAGGAAGGCGTGGCACAGGGCGAGCTGGGCGAGCAGGTCGGGCGACCACTGCTGGGTGGGGTCCCAGCCGACGTCGGCGTAGATCTGCGTGCCGTTCGCGGCCGCCTTGGCGAGCCAGGCGCGCGGTTCGGCCTCCAGGTGCACGAGGGCCGTGCGGGCCTCGGGCGGGTCGCCCATCAGCGTGTCCTGCGAGTACGGCGGTTCCTGGCCGTGGGTGACGAGGGCCCGGTCGTGGCCGTGCGCCAGGGCGACGGTGACCGGCGTGTGCCAGCCCCGCGCCACCCGGGAGAGCGACAGGTCGACGCCCTCCTGGCCGGCCAGCACCTCGTGGCAGTGGGCGCCGTAGAAGTCGTCGCCGAAGACCGTGGCCAGCGAGGTGCGCAGCCCGAAGCGGGACGCGGCCACCGCGAGGTTGGCGATGCCGCCGGGGCCGCAGCCCATGCCCGCCGTCCAGATCTCCTCGCCCGGCTTCGGCGGCCCGCCGAGCCCGGTGAGGACGAGGTCGTAGAAGAGCAGCCCGGTGAGCAGCACCTCGGGCCGGTCGTCGTCCACCACAGATCCTCTCGTCGGAAGAGCCGGGCGAGTCCGTCCGTCGACCGGGGGCCGGCCGTCAGGGCGTCTCGTCAAAACTCTTCATTTCGGTGACCGGAATCGTGCGCCCCTCGGCGACATTGGTCAATACCTCAGCAGAAGTGAGCATAGATTTGATTGAAGATGACGAGTAGTGTTCACGTCGTGCTGGCAGAACGACGACATCAACTCATCCTGCGGGCCCTGCGCTCCGGTGGTCCCGCGGCCGTGACGGATCTCTCCGAGCAGCTGGGTGTGAGCCCGGCCACGATCAGGCGTGACCTGGTCAAACTGGAGGAGGACGGCCTGCTCACCCGGGTGCACGGCGGCGCCGTCGCGGAGGAGGGCGACCAGCCCTTCGCCGAGGTCGCCGAAGTGCGCGTGGCCCAGAAGGACGCGATAGCGGCCCGGGCCGCGGCCATGGTCGCGGACGGCCAGTCGGTGCTCCTCGACATCGGCACCACCGCCTACCGGCTGGCCCGGCAGCTGCACGGCCGCCGGCTAACCGTGATCACCAGCAACCTGGTGGTCTACGAGGAACTCGCCGACGACGAGGGCATCGAACTGGTGCTGCTCGGCGGCATGGTCCGCCGCGAGTACCGCTCCCTGGTCGGCTTCCTCACCGAGGACAATCTGCGCCAGCTGCACGCCGACTGGCTCTTCCTCGGCACCAGTGGAGTGCGCCCGGGCGGGCACGTGATGGACACGACGGTCGTCGAGGTGCCGGTGAAACGGGCCATGATCAAGGCCGGTGACAAGGTCGTCCTGCTCGCCGACTCGGCGAAGTTCCCGGGTACGGGCATGGCGAAGGTCTGCGGTCCCGAGGACCTGGACGTGGTGGTGACCAACACGCCGGTCGATCCGGTGACGCGGTCCTCCTTCGAGGAGGCGGGCGTCGAGGTGGTCGTGGCAGGAAAGGTGCAAGCGTGAAACTGACGATTCTGGGCGGTGGCGGGTTCCGGGTGCCGCTCGTGTACGGAGCGCTGCTGAAGGACCGCGGCGAGGGCCGGGTCACGGAAGTCGTTCTGCATGATCTTGACGACAGTCGACTGTATGCAGTCGCCCGTGTACTGGATGAACAGGCCGCCGCCGTCCCCGACGCCCCCCGGGTGACCGCCACCACCGACCTGGACGAGGCCCTGCGCGGCGCCGACTTCATCTTCTCCGCGATCCGGGTCGGCGGCCTGGAGGGCCGGGCGAACGACGAGCGGGTGGCCCTCGCGCAGGGCGTCCTCGGCCAGGAGACGGTCGGCGCCGGAGGCATCGCCTACGGTCTGCGGACGGTGCCCGTCGCCGTCGACATCGCCCGCCGGGTGGCCCGCCTCGCCCCGGACGCCTGGGTCATCAACTTCACCAACCCGGCGGGACTCGTCACCGAGGCCATGTCCCGCCACCTCGGCGACCGCGTCATCGGCATCTGCGACTCGCCGGTCGGCCTCGGCCGCCGTATCGCCCGCGTCCTCGGCGCCAACCCGAAGGAGGCCTGGATCGACTACGTCGGTCTCAACCACCTCGGCTGGGTGCGCGGCCTGCGGGTCGCCGGACGCGACGAACTGCCCCGACTGCTGGCCGACCCCGACCTGCTCGGCTCCTTCGAGGAGGGCAAGCTCTTCGGCGTCGACTGGCTGCAGTCGCTCGGCGCGATCCCCAACGAGTACCTGCACTACTACTACTTCAACCGGGAAGCCGTACGGGCCTACCAGCAGGCCGAGAAGACCCGCGGCGCCTTCCTGGCCGACCAGCAGGCCCGTTTCTACGAGGAGATGAAGCGCCCGGACGCGGCGGCCCTGACCGCCTGGGACCGCACCCGCGCCGAACGCGAGGCCACCTACATGGCAGAGAACCGGGAGACGGCCGGCGCCGGCGAACGCGACGCCGACGACCTCTCCGGCGGCTACGAGAAGGTCGCCCTCGCCCTGATGCGGGCCATCGCCCGGGACGAGCGCACGACCCTGATCCTCAACGTCCGCAACCAGGGCGTCCTCTCGGCACTCGACACGGACGCCGTCATCGAGGTCCCCTGCCTGGTCGACGCGGGCGGCGCGCACCCGGTGGCCGTGGCCCCGTTGCCCGAGCACGCCACCGGACTGGTCTGTGCGGTGAAGGGCGTCGAGCGAGAGGTGCTGGCCGCCGCCGAGTCCGGCTCCCGTACGACGGCCGTGAAGGCGTTCGCCCTGCACCCGCTCGTCGACTCGGTGAACGTGGCCCGCAGGCTGGTCGAGGGGTACAAAGACGTCCACCCCGGGCTGGCGTACCTTAAGTAGCCGTCGGGAGGGAAAGCGCTTTCCCTCCCGCCCTCCCTCTCTAGTGCCGCGGCAGGCAACGTTCGCCCCGTCGCGACGCCCGGCACGCACTCTCGCCGCACCGGCCGGAAGTCCTCGTACTGGACGTACTTGGGCTTTCGGCCGG
>NZ_JBFAKW010000148.1:0-22428 GCF_040655955.1 Streptomyces sp. NPDC050263
TGCGGGGGGGGGGGGGCGCGCGGGGGGGCGCCCACCGCCCCTCCGTCGTCGCTTACAGCGCGACGCCCAGCAGCGCGTCCACCGCCCGCGACACGACGCCCGGGGCGCCGATGTCCGTGCCGCCCCGCTCCTGCTGGAGCACGGCCCAGCGGTCGACGGCGGCGAGGGCGGCGGGCGCGTCGAGGTCGTTCGCGAGGGCCTCGCGGATCTCCTCGACGAGGGCCTCGGCGGGCGGTCCGTCGGGCCGGGAGACGGCGGCACGCCAGCGCCCGAGCCGGGAGACGGCGTCCGTCAGGACCTGGTCGGTCCACTCCCAGTCGGCCCGGTAGTGGTGGGCGAGGAGGGTGAGCCGGACGGCGGCGGGGTCGACGCCGTCCTGGCGCAGCTTCGAGACGAAGACGAGGTTGCCCTTGGACTTGGACATCTTCTCGCCGTCGAGCGCCACCATGCCGGCGTGGACGTAGGCCTTGGCCATGGGGAACTCGCCGGTCAGCGTCTGGGCGTGGGAGGCGCCCATCTCGTGGTGCGGGAAGGCGAGGTCGGAGCCGCCGCCCTGGACGTCGAAGCCCATCCCGAGATGGTCGAGGGCGATGGCGACGCACTCGATGTGCCAGCCGGGCCGGCCGCGGCCGAGCGAGCCGCCGTCCCAGCTGGGCTCGCCCTCGCGGGCGCCCTGCCACAGGATCGGGTCGAGCGGGTTCTTCTTGCCCGGACGGTCCGGGTCGCCGCCGCGCTCGGCGGACAGCAGCCGCATCGCGGCGGCGTCGAGGCCCGAGACCTTGCCGAAGTTCGGGTCGGACTCGACGGAGAAGTAGGTGTCGCCTTCGAGTTCGTACGCGGCGCCCGCGTCCCGCAGTCGTTCGACGAGCGGGACGATGCCGGGTATCGCCTCGACGGCGCCTATGTAGTGCTGCGGCGGGAGCATCCGCAGGGCCGTCATGTCCTCGCGGAAGAGGGCCGTCTCCTTCTCGGCGAGGGCGACCCAGTCGACGCCGTCCCGTTCGGCCCGCTCCAGCAGCGGGTCGTCGACGTCGGTGACGTTCTGGACGTAGTGGACCTGCCGCTTGGTGTCGAGCCACACGCGCTGAACGAGGTCGAACGCGTTGTAGGTCGCCGCGTGACCCATGTGGGTCGCGTCGTACGGCGTGATGCCGCAGACGTAGATACGGGCGACAGGACCGGGGTCGAGGGAGACGAGGCCGCCGGTCGCGGTGTCGTGGATCCTCAGGTCGCGGCCCTGACCAGGCAGGGCGGGGACCTCGGAAGCGGGCCAGGCATGCATGTCATGAGCCTAACCGGACGGAAGTTACGCATACGAACCGGAGCGGGCCGGATGGCCGGGAAGGCGGTCTTGTGCGACTACGGCCGATGTGCGTCCCGGCCGGACAGAAGTCGGTCAGACCTGGTCGAACCGGGTCGGAACCCACCGGACCGTGTTAGACCGACGTCACACTGCTGTCGGACCGATGCCGGACCGGCCTCAGGCCGATGCCGGACCGGCCTCAGACCGGGGGCCAGGGTATCGCCGGCCACTCGCCGCTCGGCTCCGGGTGCCTTCCGGAGGCCAGCAGCGCTTCGGCACGCGCGCGCGTGGCGTCGAGTTCGGCGGGCGTGACGAGCCCGGCCAGGGTGACCGCCAGCCGCTCGCCGGGTTCCAGGGCGCTTCTGAGGCCCTTGAGCGCCTCGACGGCCTCCCCGGTCAGGGACTCCCCCGCCCAGCCCCACAGGAGCGTGCGCAGCTTGTTCTCGGCGTTGAAGGTGACGCCGTGGTCGATGCCGTAGAGCCGCCCGTCGGCGGTGGGCAGCAGATGGCCGCCCTTGCGGTCGGCGTTGTTGATCACCGCGTCCAGGACGGCGAGCCGGCGCAGCCGTTCGTCGTCGGCGTGCACCAGCAGCGCGGTGCGGCCCTCGCCGACCTCGGCGAACCCGATCGCCTTCCAGCCCGGCGCCGGCTCCTCCGCGTCGACGAGGGCGAGCAGCTCGGCCTCCGGGGCCGTCTCGATCCACAGCTGGCACATGCCCTCGCCGTGCGGCCCCTCCCGCAGCACGGTGGGCGGGACGAGGCCCCAGCCGGTCGCCTCGGAGACCTCGTAGGCGGCGACCTCGCGCTGGGCGAGGGTGCCGTCGGGGAAGTCCCACAGCGGCCTCTCCCCGGCCACCGGCTTGTAGACGCAGGCGGCCTCCCGGCCCTCGTGCGTCACGGTGCAGTACAGGGCGGCGTTCGAGGCGTCACGGATGCGGCCGCGGACGGTGAGCTCGCCGTGCGCGAGAAGTTCGCAGGCTTCGGCGGAGGCCGGGTCGATGGTCCTCACGCCCCCCGGCGGTATCCGTTCTGGCGCGGACATACGTGTCCTTCCGGGTCGAGCGGCAGGCTGCACAGCGGGCACGGCGGCCGGCCCGCGTTGACGACGTCGAGCGCGCGCTTGGCGAAGGCTCTCGCCTGCGCGCCGGTGAGCCGGACCCGCAGCATCGGGGGCCCGTTCTCCTCGTCCTGAAGAAGCCTTTCCTCGGCCTCGGCGAGGTCTTCCTCGGAGTCCGCGTCGAGATCCACCAGGGCCTGCGCCTCGACGATCATGCGCTGCTCCTCGCCGTCCCAGGCAAGGGCCATGGTGCCGACGCGGAACTCCTCCTCGATCGGGGTGTCGAGGGGCGCGGTGTCGGTGTTCTCGGCGGGCGACACGGCGGGCACCGAGGCGCTGCCGCCGGTGCGCCGCACGACCTCGTCCAGCAGTTCGTCCATGCGTTCGGCGAGCGCGGCGACCTGGGTCTTCTCCAGGGCCACGCTGGTCACTCGGGAGCCGGCGACGGCCTGGAGGAAGAAGGTACGGCGCCCGGGCAGTCCGACCGTACCGGCCACGAAGCGGTCCGGGGGGTCGTAGAGGAACACCTGACGGGACACGTCCTGTCTCCATGGGAATCGTGGGTCATCGTGGTCGGGGAACGCCGGGTGGGGAAGCGTCCGTGCGGGTACGCGCGCGTACGCGGACCGCTTCACCCTACTGCGGCCGACGATCACGGTGCGCCCGCACCACCCCCGACCGTGGCGTCCCCGGTCGGGGGCTCCTCGCGCGGTGCGAGGGAGGCGAAGTCGCCGGTGTCGCCGAGGCGCACGAGAAAGGGGCGCATCCTGGTGTAGCGGATCGCGGTGACGGAACAGGGTTCGACGGAGATCCGCTGGAACAGGTCGAGATGAAGTCCGAGCGCGTCCGCGACGAGCGACTTGATGATGTCGCCGTGCGAGCACATGAGGTAGACGGCGTCGGAGCCGTGGTCGCGCTCCACGCGCGCGTTCCACTCGCGCACCGCCTCGGCGGCCCGGGTCTGCATGGCCCGCATGGACTCGCCGCCGGGGAAGGCTGCGGCGGAGGGATGCGCCTGGACGACCTCCATCAGGGGCTCGTCCATCAGTTCGGCGAGCTTGCGTCCGGACCAGTCTCCGTAGTGGCACTCCCCGATCCGCTCGTCGGTGTGGACGCGCAGGCCGGGGCGGGCGTCCAGAAGGGGCTGGACCGTCTCCTGGCAGCGTTGCAGGGGGCTCGCGACGACCTCGGCGATCGGCAGCGCGGCGAGCCGTGCGGGCAGCCCGGCGGCCTGGGCGAGTCCGCGCTCGTCGAGGGCGACGCCGGGCGTCCAGCCGGCGAGCACTCCGGAGGTGTTGGCGGTCGAACGTCCGTGCCGGACGAGGATCAGGGTGGGCATGCGGCCCAGGGTAGGCGCACGCGCGCGTGCGTCGGGGGGCGAGCGAAGGGAGAATACGCTCCGTGATCGTCGACTGCGGGATCTACCGCGACGGGCGTCGTACGGAGGGTCCGAAGGACCTGTCCGACGCTCTGGCGCTGGCGCGCGCGTCGGGCGGTTTCGTCTGGATCGGGCTGTACGAGCCGACCGGGCAGGAGTTCGACCGCGTCACCCGGGAGTTCGGGCTGCACCCGCTGGCCGTGGAGGACGCCCTCAACGCCCACCAGCGGCCCAAGCTGGAGGTGTACCACGACTCGCTGTTCATGGTGTTCAAGCCGGTGGTGTACGAGCCGGAGAGCGACGCCGTCTCCTCCGGCGAGATCATGGCGTTCCTCGGCGACGCCTTCGTGGTGACCGTCCGACACGGCGAGGGCTCGCCGCTGGCCGCCGTACGACGGCGGCTGGAGCACGAGCCGCAACTGCTCGCCAAGGGGCCCACGGCGGTGCTGTACGCGATCGGCGACGCCGTCGTCGACCACTACCTGGACGTGGCCACCGAGCTCGGGACCGACCTGGAGGAACTGGAGGCGGAGGTGTTCTCCCCGACGGGCGGCGGCTCGCGGCACACCGCCTCGCGGATCTACCGCTTCAAACGGCAGCTCCTGGAGTTCCGCCGGGCCTCCGTGCCGCTGGCGCCGCCGCTGACCCGGCTGGGCGACACCGGCGGGTTCGGGTCCTCGGACGTGCCCTTCGTGAACGACAAGGCGCGGCCCTTCTTCCGGGACGTCAGCGACCACCTCACGCGCGTGAACGAGTCCGTGGAGGGCCTGGACCGGCTGGTGTCCGACATCCTCTCCGCGCACCTCGCGCAGATGAGCGTCCGGCAGAACGACGACATGCGGAAGATCTCCGCGTGGGCGGCCATGGCCGCGGTCCCCACGATGATCGCGGGGATCTACGGCATGAACTTCGACCACATGCCGGAGCTGCACTGGCTGTGGTCCTACCCGGCGGTGATCGTGATCCTGGCGGCGCTGGAGGTGCTGCTGTACCGGCTGTTCAAGCGGCGCGGCTGGCTGTGAGGCCGCGGCCCCGGCCCGCCCGGTCTCGGGCGGACCGGCCTCAGGCGAACTCGGGGGCCGCGGTCGCCGGGCCGCCGAGCGCGTCGCGGCGCTCGGGCATCTCCAGGGACACCATCCGCCGCCAGCCCGCGACCCGCTCCCACGCGTACACGGCGTGGATGCCGGCCGCGAGGACGGCCGACCTGGCCCTCGGCCAGCCGAGGATGCGGCCCATGTGCGCCGTCACGGCGAGGCTGACGTCCCGGTAGACCCGGATCTCGGCGAGCGCGCACGCGCGCAGGGTGCGCTGGATGGCGCGGCCGTGCCCCGCGCGGGCGAAGCGCAGCAGTTCCTCGTGGCAGTAGGCGAGGTGGTTGTCCTCGTCGTTCGAGATCATCTTCACCGCGCGGCCCAGGTCGGGGTGGTCGGCGAAGTGCTTGCGCAGCAGGTCCATCTGCTCGGAGGCCCGCTGTTCGGTGACCCGGCTGTGGGCGAGGTAGGTGACGATGTCCTGCACGGTCAGCGGCTCCTCGCTCTTGAGCCGGTCGTGCGCGAGGCCGATGCCGCCGCGCTCCAGGAGCATCGTGTAGTCGGTGTCGGGCGGGACGGGCACGGGGTCGAGGCCGCGCTTGCGCATCAGCGCGTTGAAGATCCGGCCGTGCTTGTCCTCGTCGGCGCCGTGGCGGGTGATCTTGGGAGCGAGTGCGCGTTCGCTCCGCGGGACGAGTGCGGCGATCCGGGCGTTCTCCCAGCCGCCCTGCGACTCACCGCCCGCGGCGATGGAACAGAACAGCGCGAAGGACTCGTCGTCGTCGATGATCTCCTGGAACAGACTCTTGGCCGAAAGCATCGTGGGCCACCTCTCCGCATTGCGCAGGATTCCGCAGCATTCCGCAAGGAACGAGTCAAATGCGGCACGGGAGGCAGTGCAACAGCTGTGTCGGACAACTCCGCCGAAAGAGGGATGCGCGGAGTCGACGCCCAAGGCGTAACCACGCGCCGCGCGGCGCGTTGTCATCCGTGACGGCCGTGGCGGGGAAGACCCCCGAGCCCCCACCACGGCCGCTGAAAATCCCCCTCTTCCCTCCGCCGGACCGGCGGCTACGCCAGCCCGGCGAGTTCCAGGGCCTGGGTGCCCGCGCGCAGCGAGGCGAGGCGCTCCTCCAGGGTGAAGCCCGCGGGGGCCAGGGTGAGGGTGGTGACGCCGGCCGCCGCGTAGGCCTTCATCCGGTCGGCGATCCGCTCCACCGAGCCCAGCAGCGTGGTCCGGTCGATCAGCTCGTGCGGGATCGCGGCCGCGGCGCCCTCCTTGTCGCCGGACAGGTACTTGTCCTGGATCTCGGCGGCCGCCGCCTCGTACCCCATCCGCTGCGCGAGGTGGTTGTAGAAGTTCTGCTTACGGCTGCCCATGCCGCCGACGTACAGCGCGGTGTACGGACGGAAGGTGTCGGCGAGGCGCTCGACGTCCTTGTCGTCGCCGACCGCGAGGGGCAGCGTCGGGCAGACGTCGAAGCCCTCCATGGTCTCGCCGGCCTTCTCGCGTCCGGCCCGCAGGTGCTTGATCGCGGTGTCCTCGAGATGGTCGGCGGACGGGAAGATGAGCAGCGCGCCGTCGGCGATCTCGCCGGTCTGCTCCAGGTTCTTCGGGCCGATCGCGGCGATGTACAGCGGGATGTGCTCGCGCTCGGGGTGCACGGTCAGCTTGATCGGCTTGCCCGGCCCGCCCGGCAGCGGCAGCGTCCAGTGCTCGCCCTCGTACGACAGCCGCTCCCGCGTCATCGCCTTGCGGACGATCTCGACGTACTCGCGCGTGCGGGACAGCGGCTTGTCGAACTTGACGCCGTACCAGCCCTCGGAGACCTGCGGGCCGGAGACGCCGAGGCCGAGGCGGAAGCGGCCGCCGGAGAGGGAGTCGAGGGTGGCGGCGGTCATCGCGGTCATCGCGGGCTGGCGCGCCGGGATCTGGAAGATGGCCGAGCCGACGTCGATGCGCTCGGTCTGCGCGGCGACCCAGGTGAGCACGGTGGCCGCGTCCGATCCGTAGGCCTCGGCGGCCCAGCAGACGGAGTACCCGAGGCGGTCGGCCTCCTGGGCGACGGCGAGGTTGTCGCCGTCCATT
Source organism: Streptomyces sp. NPDC050263 (assembly GCF_040655955.1). Classification (NCBI taxonomy): domain Bacteria; kingdom Bacillati; phylum Actinomycetota; class Actinomycetes; order Kitasatosporales; family Streptomycetaceae; genus Streptomyces; species Streptomyces sp. NPDC050263. Next base: position 6,859 of record NZ_JBFAKW010000148.1, read on the forward strand.
CCGGCGCCCCAGTAGCCGAGGTTGATACCGAGCTGCATGGCCGATTCCCCTTACTGATCAGTAACGACGCTGTTCCGGAGACCTTAGCGCGGGGGCGGGCGGCCGGGGAGGGCGGTGTGGCGAGGGTCGCGCTGATCGAAGGCGGGGGCCGCGCTGCTCGGATCCGAGGGGCGCGGCCTGCGGAAGTCGGCTTCCCGTTCCGGAGATTCGGTTATCCACAGGCAACCCACTGCCCAGTTATGGCCAGTAATCTCGGCGTCCATGGAGCAGAGGCATCTCGGCCGCACCGGCCTGCGTGTGTCCCGCATCGGGCTCGGCACCCTGACCTGGGGCCGTGACACCGACGAGCACGACGCCGCGGACGTCATGAAGACGTTCTGGGAGGCGGGCGGGACCCTCGTCGACACGGCGGACGTGTACGGCGACGGGGACGCCGAGTACCTGCTCGGGCGGCTGATAGAGGGTCTGGTGCCGCGCCGCGACCTGATCATCTCGACGAAGGCGGGCAGCGTGCCCGACCCGAACCGCCGCTTCGACGGCTCGCGGGGCCACCTCCTCGCCGCCCTGGACGCCTCGCTCGCCCGGCTCGGCACGGACTACGTCGACCTGTGGCAGGTGCACGCCTTCGACCCGGACACCCCGCTGGAGGAGACGCTCCAGGCTCTCGACATCGCCGTCGCGAGCGGTCGGGCCCGGTACGCGGGGGTCTCCAACTTCTGCGGCTGGCAGCTCGCCAAGGCGGCCACCTGGCAGCTCGCGGCGCCGGGCGCGCGGACCCGGCTCGCGGCGACGCAGATGGAGTACTCGCTGCTTCAGCGCGGCATCGAGCGCGAGGTGCTGCCGGCCGCGCTGGATCTGGGCATCGGCCTGCTGCCCTCCTCCCCGCTGGGCCGCGGCGTCCTCACCGGCAAGTACCGGGGCGACGCCCTGCCGCCCGACTCGCGCGGCGCCTCCGCGCACTTCGCGCCCTTCGTCGAGCCCTACCTGGACGACACCGCGAGCCGCATCGTGGACGCCGTGTCGACCGCCGCCGACGGACTGGCCGTGACCCCGCTGCAGATCGCCCTCGCGTGGGTCCGCGACCGGCCGGGCGTGGCCGCGCCGATCGTCGGCGCGCGCAACTCGCAGCAGCTCACGGCGGCGTTGTCAGTGGAGGCGCTTAGTCTTCCTGACGAGATCTGCCGGGCCCTCGACGATGTGTCGGCGCCCGTGCACCGCTATCCCGATCACGACTGGAGCACGCTGTGAGCACGGAGCCGGATCCCCCGGAGAGCACGGAGAACGCCGGGCCGGCGGAGCCGGACGCCCCCGGAGAGCCCGGAGCACCCGACGCCACGGAGGCGGCGGAGCCGGGGACCACGGCGGAAACCTCGGAGGGCAAGGCCGGTGACGGGGAGACCGCCGCGCAGGTCTCCGAGGCGCAGGCGGAGCTCGCCGCGCAGAAACTCGAGCGCGAGCGCATCGAGCGGCGCAAGGCCGAGAAGGCGGCGCCCATCGACGCCGGGACCAAGCTCAGCGGAAAGGCCGCCGACCTGCTGGCGGCCGTGCGTGCCGTGGAGGGCGGTGCGAAGCCCCCGGCCGCCGCGTTCAGCGAGCCGGAACGCGCCCCGCGCCGCCCCGTCGCGGAGCCGGTACGGCATCCGCAGCCGGTGGCCGAGGGTGCGGCGGCGCCGGCGGCCGACACCGTCGAGGGCGTTCGGCGCGTGCTGGCCGACGGCGGTGCGCCCGAGGCGCTCGCCGCGCAGGCCGCCGCAGCACTCGGCGAGGGCGCCGAGGACGCACTGCGCGAGGACCCCTGGCAGCTGCTGCGCGTCCCCGGCGTACGGCCCGAGCAGGCCGACGGCTTCGCCCGGGCGCTGCTCGGCCCTCAGTGCGCCCCCGACGACGAACGGCGCGGCCGCGCGGTGACGGTCTGGCTGCTGGAGCAGGCCGCCCTGGCCGGGCACACCGCGCTGGAGCTGCCGACGCTCACCGCCGCCCTCGGCCGGCAGTCCGTGCCGGACGCGGACGAGGCCGTGCAGAGCACGCTGGCCGAGGGCGAGGCCCTCCTCTTCCAGGACGCGCTGGACGCGCCCGCGGCCGGACAGCCGGTCGCGGAGGACGACGGCGCACAGGCAGAGGACGGCGAGGACGGCGAGGCGGCCCGGCCGGTGCGGGTCCTGGCCGGTCTGGAGCGGTACGCGCTCGCGGAGGAGAGCCTCGCCGACGCGCTGGCCCGCGTGGTCAACTCCCTGGCCAAGGACGCCTCCGCGCCCTGGGAGTCGGCCACCGCCGCGTCCGGCAGCGCGGCCGAGCTGATCCGCGCGGTCGCCGGGCACGGTCTGGTGCTGCACACCGGCGGCGAGGCCGCCCGCGCCGAACCGGCGGTCCTGCTCACCGCCGCCCGGACCCTGGGCCTGCGCGCCGTCGCGGCCTGCCACACGACCGACGGACGGCGCCGGTTCGCGGGCCTGCTGCCCGAGGCGGACGAGGCGGACGAGGCGGACAGCTCCGTCGTGACCGTCCCCGGTCTGCTCTCCGGCGCCGAGGGGCCCGGACGCGACGGCGACGGAGCGTTCGCCCTGGACCTGCTGATCCTGCTCGACGCGCCGCAACTGGACGTGGAGAGCGCCGCGATGCTGGCGGAGTCGCTGCCGGACGGCGCGCGGCTGGTGCTCAGCGGGGATCCGGCGGTGCTGTGGTCGGCCGGGCCCGGCCGTGTCTTCGCCGACCTGCTCGCGGCACGCGTCTGCCCGCAGGTCGCCTCGCGCACGCCGGACCCGGGCCCGATCGGCGAGCTGGTGTCCGGCGTCGGCATCGGCGAGCTGAACCAGGTCGACGCGCCCGGCAAGGAGATCGTGATCGTGCCGGTGCGGGACGCGGGCGAGGCGGTGCACCGGACCGTGCAGCTGGTCGCCGACTCGGTGCCGCGGGCCTTCGGGATCACCCCCGAGGAGGCCGTGGTGATCACCCCGGGGCACGGCGGCGCGGCCGGCACGCGCGCGCTGAACGTGGCGCTGAAGGAACGGCTCAATCCGGGCCCCGGCCGCTTCGGCGGCTTCGACCCCGGCGACCGGATCGCCTACTCCCCCGTGCCGGGCCGTACGGTGCCGGGCCGGGTGGTGACGGCCGACGCGGACGGGCTGCACCTGTCGTGCGAGGGAGCCTCGGTGGTCGTCCCGAGGGAGCGGGTGGAGCAGGCCGTACGGCACGGGTGGGCGCTGACCGCGCACCAGGCGGTGGGCAGCCGGTGGCCCGCGGCGATCGTGGTGCTGCCCGGGGACGCCGGGCAGGCCCTCTCCCGCCCCTGGGTGTACACGGCGTTCGGCCGGGCGGAGCGCCATCTGTCCGTGGTGCACGGCGTCGAGCAGGCCCTGCCCAGAGCCGTCGCCGAGGTCCCGGCGAAGCCCCGCACGACCCGCCTGCCGCTCCTGCTGCGCACCCAGGTCCCGGCCGCGGACTAGCGCGAACGGCGGCGGCCGCGAAGGGGAGTCCCTTCGCGGCCGCCGCCGTCCTGACGTCTCGGAAGCCGCCCGCCACCGCCTACCGGGCCACCGGCCCACGGCTAGCGGTCGGCGTCCAGTGGCTCCAGTTCCTCGTCCTCGATGTCGTCCACCATGTCCTCGTCACCGTCACCGTCACCGTCACCGTCACCGTCGCCGTCGTCACCGTCGCCGTCGTCACCGTCGTCGTCGAGTTCGTCGAAGACCGAGCTCACGTCGAAGCGGCAGACCACGCGGCCCGGGTCGACCTGGTCGAACGGCGTCTCCAGCCACTCGCCCGGTTCGGCCGGTTCCTCGGCGGCCAGCACCCACAGGGTGGAGTCGCCCTCCTCCAGGCCGAACTCCTTGTGCCGGGAGGCGATCTCGTCCGCCTCGAACTCGCCGAACAGGATGCCCAGCGCCCCGTGCACGGTGCCGGCGACCTCCGCGCCGGCTCCCTCGTCGTCCGCCGCCTCCACCCGCCGGGCCTGCGCCATCAGCCGCTGCGGCTCCGCGACGGCGTAGTCGCGGCGGATCAGCACGCTCAGCGCGTTCGGCTCCTCCGGGCCCGCGTACGGCGGCAGGGAGTCCTCCGCGCCGGGGATCTCGAAGGGCGTGACCTCGTCGTAGCGGTCGTAGAGCAGTTCGTCGTAGACCTCGGCGGCCGCAGCCAGCTCGTTGAACGCCTCGTATACGGCCGGGTCGTCCTCACCCGTCCTGCGTTCGACCGCCGCCAGGTGGCGGTCGAGCGCGGTCTTGACCGCCTCGGCGGCGGCTCGTACCTCGGCAGCGGTGGGCTGCGCAGCATCAGACATAGTGCAGACGCTATCCGTACCGGGCCCCAGCCCGCACAATAGATGCGATGCCGGAATACGAATTTGTCGACGTCTACGTGCCGCGCGGGGTCTCCCGCAAGGAGGCGACACGACTGCTGACCGACCATGCCGAGTACGGACACTGGGAGTTGGACCGCCTGAGTCTGCTGCGTGACGGCAGCCGCAGGGTGCGGTTGCGCCGGCGCATCATCCGCCAGGTGCGCGCCACGTGGTGAGATGAGACGAAGAACGGAGCGGGCCCCGCCGAGGCGGGCCCGCTCCGTCGTGTGCGGCGCGCTTTGAGGAGTTACGCGGAGGCCCGCGCCTTGCGGTAGATCAGCGCGCCCGCGAGCAGCGCGCCCGCGCCGGCCGGCAGGGCGAAGCCGATCGGCAGTTCGCTTCCGGTCTGCGCGAGTTGCGCGGCGTGGGCCGGGGGCCGGTGGACGGAGGAGGCGCCGGCCGGCGTCACCTGATCCGGGCTGGACGGCACGCCCTCGGGTCCGGACGGGCTGGACGGGCTGGACTGACCGTGCTCGCCCGGCTTGCCGGGGCCCTGGCTCCCGGGCTCGCCCGGCGTCTCGTGGCCGCGGGACGGCGGCGTGTGCACGCCGGAACCGCTGTCGTTCGCGCAGTCGTTGCCCATCGACGGGTTGAGGATCCCGACGACGTCGACGCTGTTGCCGCACACGTTCACCGGCACGTCGACGGGGACCTGGACGTGGTTGCCGGAGCCGACACCGGGCGATCCGCCGGTGTGCCCGCCCGCGTGCGCGCCTCCGGAGCCCCCGTGCGCTCCGGAGCCGCCATGACCGCCGCCGCCCTGGCCGCCGCCCTGGCCGCCGCCCTGGTTCCCGCCCTGGCCGCCACCGCCGCCCTTGTGGTCGCCGTATCCGCCCGACGACGCCCCGCCCCCCTTGTTGGCGCAGGAGTTGCCGAAGCTCGGGTTGAGCGCCCCGACGATGTCGACGGTGTTGCCGCAGACGTTCACGGGGACGTTGACCGGGGCCTGCACCGAGTTGCCCGACAGGACGCCGGGCGAGTCGGTGGCGGACCCGTTCGCGGCGGAGTCGGCGTGGGCGTAGCCGCCGGCGGCAGCGATCACCCCCGTCGCCGCCGCCACGGTCATGAGGCTTTTACGGGTGACCTGTCGCATTGCTGAATCCCTGCTCTCAAATCTCTTCCGGGAAAAAGACCGGCCGGCCCCGGAGCGCATGGCGTGCGCTCCGGGGCCGACGGCGAAAGACGACCCCTCAGCGGGTCGACGTCACTTGTTGATGCAGGTGTTGCCGAAGGCGGGGTTCAGCAGCCCGATCACCGAGATCGTGTTGCCGCAGACGTTCACCGGGATGTTCACGGGAACCTGAATCACGTTGCCGGACGCGACACCCGGGGAGTGCACCGCGGCACCCTGGGCACCCGCGTCGGCGACGGCCAGGCCCGCACCCGCGAGAACCAGCCCACCAGTGGCAGCCGCAGCAGCGACGACCTTCTTGATCATTATTCCTCCTTATTGGCAAAGCGATCCCAAGCAGCGGATCGCATCACCAGTAACGAGGCGAAATAAATTGGGCTACGCGCTTATCGGCGCATTCACTCTTCCCAGTCGCTCCCGTACAGGCGGCCGAATTCAGGACGCGTCGATGAAGCGGTCCAGCACGCGCACCCCGAACTGCAGCCCGTCCACCGGGACCCGCTCGTCGACGCCGTGGAACATCCCGGCGAAGTCCAGCTCCGGCGGCAGCTTCAGCGGGGCGAAGCCGAAGCCGCGGATGCCGAGGTCGTCGAAGGACTTGGCGTCGGTGCCGCCGGAGAGCATGTAGGGGATGGCCTTGGCGGTCGGGTCCTCGGCGAGCAGCGCTGACTGCATCGCCTCGACCAGCGCCCCGTCGAAGGACGTCTCCAGCGCCTTGTCGGAGTGCACGTCCTCGCGGCGCACCCGCGGGCCGAGGATCCGGTCGAGGTCGGCGAGGAACTCCTCCTCGTGCCCGGGCAGGAACCGTCCGTCGACGTGTGCGGTGGCCTCGCCGGGGATGACGTTGACCTTGTAGCCGGCGCCGAGCTGGGTCGGGTTGGCGGTGTTGCTCAGGGTCGCGCCGATCAGCTTGGCGATGCCGCCGAGCCTGGCGAGCGTCGCCTGCATGTCCTCGGGGTCCAGCTCGACGCCGAGCGCGTCGCCCAGCTCGTCGAGGAACGCGCGGGTCGTCTTGGTCACCCGCACCGGGAAGGTGTGCCGGCCGAGCCGTGCGACGGCCTCGGACAGCTCGGTGATCGCGTTGTCCCGGTGGATCATCGAGCCGTGCCCGGCGGTGCCGGCGACGGTCAGCTTCATCCAGTGCATGCCCTTCTCGGCCGTCTGGATGAGGTAGAGCCGCCGCTCCTCGCTCACGGTGAACGAGAACCCGCCGACCTCGCTGATCGCCTCGGTGACGCCCTCGAACAGGTCGGGGTGGTTGTCCACCAGATGCCGGGCCCCGTACAGGCCGCCGGCCTCCTCGTCGGCGAGGAACGCGAGGACGATGTCACGCGGGGGCCGACGCCCGGAGCGCAGCCGGTCGCGGACGACGGCCAGCGTCATCGCGTCCATGTCCTTCATGTCGACCGCGCCCCGGCCCCACACGCAGCCGTCCGCGACCTCGCCGGAGAACGGGTGGTGGGTCCAGTCGACCGCGTTGGCCGGTACGACGTCGAGGTGGCCGTGGATGAGCAGCGCGGGCCTGGACGGGTCCTCGCCCTCGATGCGGGCCACGGTGGAGGCCCGGCCCGGGTGCGACTCGAAGATCTTCGACTCGAGTCCCACCTCGGCGAGCTTCTCGGCGACCCACTCGGCCGCCTTGCGCTCGCCCGGTCCCGAGTGGTCGCCGTAGTTGCTGGTGTCGATCCGGATCAGCTCGCGGCAGAGGTCCACGACCTCGTCCTCGCCGGTGACGCCCTTGGCCGTGTCGTCCGTCGCGCTCACTCTGGTTCCTCCCGCTGTCACTGCTGGTGGGTCCTTCTCATCCTCTCTCTCCCCCGGGCCGCCGCCCAAGACCGGTGCCCGCCCGTCACACGCAGTTAACGAGGAGCGCGCTCCGGGGACGGCCGCCCGTGATCGGGCACTCCGGAAAGCCTGGTAATGTTTACGACGTCGCCGCGGGGGAAACCCCGCACGACATACACCCTGTCCGGGTGGCGGAATGGCAGACGCGCTAGCTTGAGGTGCTAGTGCCCTTTATCGGGCGTGGGGGTTCAAGTCCCCCCTCGGACACTGAATGACTGAAAGTATCCGCTTGTGCGGGTCGAGCCGAGGCTCGGCCCGCACAAGCTGTTTTGCGTGCGCGCTCATCAGGGCCGCAGCCTCTTGATCATCGCTTCGGCCAGGTCGAGCAGTTCGGCCGTCGTGGTCGTCGTCTGCTGGAGGTCGATCAGCACCTCGCCCGCGCCCGCCTCGGCCGTGCCGAGCAGGTAGTCGGTGATCTGGGCCACCCTTCCCCGGTTCGGCACCTGCTCCGGCGGGGCCTCGTCGGCGGTCACCGTCGGGTTGACCCGTAGGACCATGCGCAGCGCGGACGCGTCGCGGCCCGCGGCCTCGGCGGCCAGCCGGACGGTGTTCCACATCGCGGTGAGACAGGGGACCGGCATCCCCACCGCGAGCCAGCCGTCGGCGCGGCGGCCGATCCGCTCCAGGCCGGCGGTCGAGAGCCCGCCCAGGAGGAGCGGCGGGCGCGGACGCTGCGCCGGCTTGGGACCGATGTGCGAGGCCGGGACCGTCCAGCGCGCGCCGTCGTGCCGGACGGTGTCGTCGGCCCAGACGGCCTCCGCCACGTCGAGCCACTCCTCCAGACGCGCCCCGCGGTTCTCCCACGGCACGTCGACGGCCCGGTACTCGTCGCGCAGCCAGCCGAGTCCGATGCCCACGTCCAGGCGTCCGTGGCTGAGCACGTCCAGCGTGGTGAGGGTCCGGGCGAGGAGGACCGGAGCGTGCCACAGGGCGGTGAGGGTGCTGGTGCCGAGCCGGAGGCGGCCGGTCACGCCGGCGGCCAGGGTGAGGACGGTGAGCGGATCGAGGAAGGTGCGGTACTCCTCGGGCATGGTGCCGTCCCCGCCGGGATACGGGTCGCTCGGCTCGTGCGGGGTGAGGATGCGGTCGGCGGCCCACAGGCTGTCGAAGCCGAGCCCCTCGGCGGCCCGGGCCACCTCCACGATCGCCTCGGGCGTCGCGAACGAACCGTATTGCGGTACGGCGATGCCTATGCGCATTCCGGAAACTCCTTCTTGATGAACACACTGATGAACACAGCGGGACGGGAAGGTGCGGGGCGGGTGGATCAGGCCTCGGCGGCTGCGGACACCGCCGCGATCCGGGGTGCGGGGACCTCGTCGCCGAGGGCGGCCAGCCTGGTGCGGATCTCCCGGGCCGTCGTCGGGTCGGTCCGGGCCAGGTACCGCAGGGCGCGCTCCCAGACCGTCCGGGCCGCTCCGGAGTCGCCGGTGGCGAGGTAGGTGTCGCCGAGCCGGCACAGCGTCCCGGCCTCGCTGAAGGTGTCGCCGACCTCGCGGTAGAGCCGGAGCGCGCACTGGTACGCGGCGAGTGCCCGCGGGTGTTCGCCGAGGCGGTGGCGGGCGATGCCGAGGCTGTCCCAGGCGCCGGCCTCGGCGTAGCGGGTTCCGTCGAGTCCGACGAGGCCGGTCAGGGCCTCCTCGAAGTAGGCGGCGGCCCTGCGGTGTTCGCCCCGCGCCAGGTGGGTTCGGCCGAGTGCGTGCAGGGCGCTGGTCTGCGCGACCCGGTCGTCGAGGGCCCGATAGAGGGCGAGCGCACGGCCGGCCGCGTCGAGGGCTCCGTCGTGGTCGCCGAGCCGGTCGAGCAGCCAGCCGTGGCTGCGGTGGGCGTGCGCGAGGCCGAGCCGGTCGCCGAGCTCGGCGAACAGGTCGAGGGAGTGCCGGATGTGGGTCTGGGCGTCGTCGTGGCGTTGCAGGCGGGCCGAGGCTCGGGCCAGGCCTCGGTGCAGGTGGGCCTGGGCGGTGCGGTGGCCGTCGCGGACGGCCGCGTCGAGACCGGCGCGCTGGAGTGCGGCGGAGTCGTGCCAGTGGCCCTGCCGGTCCATGAACCGCTCCAGGGCCCAGGCCAGGCCCCAGACATGGGCGTCGTCCCGGTGCGCCATGGCCCGCTCGGCGACGGCGCGCAGCACCCCCGCCTCGGCCGTGTACCAGCGCAGCGCCTGCCCGTCGTCGGCGAACGACTCGGGACGCGCCCCTGTGGCGGCGGCGGGCAGCACGTTGAGCCTCCAGAACGGCGAGTAGACCGCGCCGGCGGCGTGCGCGGAGTGCAGGTAGTGGTCGAGGAGACGGTGCGCGACGGCCTCCCGCTCGCCCTCGGTGTCCTGCTCGGCGGCGCGTTCGGTCGCGTAGGTGCGCAGCAGGTCGTGGCAGACGTACCGGCCGGGCGTGTGCTCGGTGAGCAGATGGGAGCGGGTGAGCTCGGCCAGCAGCCGGCGGACCTCGCCCGGTGCGTCGCCGGTGGCGGCCGCCGCGGCCGGCAGCGTGACGTCCGGGCCCGGGTGCAGGGCCAGCAGGCGCAGCAGCCGTGCCGCGCCGGGGCTCAGCGCGCGGTACGACCAGGAGAACACCGCCCGTACGTCGCCGGCCGGGTCCGCGTCGGTGAAGGCGTCGAGGCTGCCGTGGGTCGTGCGCAGTTCGCCGGCGATCGCGGCGAGCGGGAAGTCGGGGTGGGCGGCGGCCCGGGTGGCGACGACGGCCAGGGCCAGCGGGAGTCCGGCGCACCGGGCGACGATCTCGTCGACGGCGGCCGGCTCGGCCAGGACGCGGTCGGCTCCGAGGCGGCGGGTCAGGGACTCGCGGGCCTCGGCGTCCGGCAGCCGGTCCAGGGGCAGCGGACGGGCGGCCTCGGCGGTGACCAGGCCGAGGAGACGGTCGCGGCTGGTGACGACGACCAGGCAGCCGGGGCTGCCCGGGAGCAGCGGGCGCACCTGTTCGGCGTCCCGCGCGTTGTCGAGCACGATGAGCACCCGGCGTCCGGCCAGCAGGCTGCGGTAGAGCCCCGTCTGGGCGGCCGGCTCGGCCGGTATGCGCTGCGGGGGCACGCCGAGGGCCTCCAGGAATCCGCGCAGGGCCTGCCCCAGGTCCGGCACGGCGCCGCTCGGGTCGAAGCCGCGCAGGTTCAGGAACAGCTGTCCGTCCGGGAAGCGGTGGGCGATCCGGTGCGCCCAGCGCACCGCCAGCGTGGTCTTGCCGATTCCGCCCATCCCGCTGATCACGGCGATCCGCATCCCCGGTGTCTCGATCGCCGACGTCCGAGCCACCTGGGCGAGTTCGGCCCGGCGGCCCGCGAAGGCGGCCAGGTCGGCGGGGAGTTGGGCGGGACGTACGAAGGGGTCGGCGGGTTCGGCCGCCGGGGCGGCCGTGCTCTGCCCCGGCGCGTCGGGCACCACGAACAGCCGGGCGGCGGCCGCGGGACGCCCCCGCGGGGCGGGCGTGCCCTCGCGCAGGACGTCCCGTTGCGCGGCCCGCAGTTCGGCGCCGGGTTCGACGCCCAGTTCGGCGACGAGCCCGGCGCGTATCCGCTGCCAGGTGTCGAGGGCTTCCGCCCGTTGCCCGGTGGCCGCCAGGGCACGCACGAGGCGGGCCTGGAGCTGTTCGTCGAGCGGATGCTCGGCGGCGGCGCGGTGCAGGACGGCGAGCAGGCGGCCGGCCGAACCCGCCGCCAGCAGCACGTCGGCCGCCTCCTTCACCACCGCGAGGTACTCGCGCTCCAGCGCGTTGAACGCGGGGTGGGACCGCGCCTCCACCGGGACGCCGGTGGCGACCGCCCCGGTGCGCAGGTTCAGGGCCTCGACGTAGAGCGGTACGGCGGGTTCGGACGAGCGGTCGGGGCCGCCGCGTGCCCGCTCGGCCTCGCGCGCCCGCCGCACCAGCTCCCGGAAACGCAGGACGTCCAGGGTCTCGGGCGATGCGTTCAGCCGGTACCCGCCCGCGTCCCTGACCAGCCACCTGCCGGGCGCGCGGAGCGGCAGCTGCGGCTCCAGCAGGCGGCGCAGCACGCCGATGTGCCGGTAGACGGCGTTCGTGGGCGAGCCCGGCGGGGCCTCGCCCCAGAGTGCCTGCTGCATCTCCTCCATGGGCACGGGCCGCCCCGCGTGCGCCATCAGCAGGGCCAGCAGAAGGCGTTGCTGGGCCGCCCCGAGCCGTATCTCCCCGTCGTCCTTCCGGACCCGCACCGGCCCCATGACCGCGAACCGCATCGTCACCGTTGTCCTTGTGTGCCCTGTGTGTACGTCGTCCCCGTGTGCCGCAGCCTCGATCAGGCGGGCGGCAGCCCGTCGATCCAGCCCAGTACCAGCGCGTTGAACTCGGCCGGCCGCTCCTGGAACAGCCAGTGGCCGACGCCTTCGAGCACCACGGACGCGCTGTGCGGGTGCCGGGTCAGGGCCTCCTCCCAGTCGCCGTCGATCCCCTTGGCCTTGAGGGAGTCGGCCGCCGACAGCGACAGCACCGGGCAGGTGCGGCGCGACAGGTACGCCTCGACGCCCGGCCGCACGGTGAGCGGGGTGGCGGCCTCGTCGAACAGGCCGTGGAAGACGTCCCGTACGGTCATCGGGTCCATGGCCAGGACCCGCCTGCGGTGCTGAATGCGCAGCGCCTCCGCCTCGGGTCCGGCCTCGGCGGTGTTCTCGAGTCCGCCGAGGACCGCCGCGGCGGTCCCGACGGGGTCCGGGACGCGGAAGGCGGCGGCGAGCTGCGGCGCGAACTCCGCCTCGAATCCGTAGGCGGGGTCCACGGCGACCACGGCCCGCACGAGGGACGGATGCTCGACCGCGAGGACCGAGGCGACGAGCGCGCCCAGTGAGTGCCCCACGACGACCACCGGCCCGGCGTCGACGCCGTCGAGCAGTTCCGCCAGGTCGGCCGCGAAGTCGCGGGGGCGCTGTCCGCCCGTCAGCCCGGAGGAGCGGCCGTGGCCGCGCAGGTCCGGCGCGATCACCCGGTGCCGCGCGGAGAACGCCCCGATCTGCGCGGACCAGTCGTGCGAGTCGCAGGTCGCGCCGTGCACGAGCAGCAGCGTCTCGCCCTCGCGGTCCGCGGCGGGTCCCTCGTCGGTGTGGAACAGCCGGTTGCCGTTGATCATGTTGTACGTCACTGAGATGTGCTCCTTGCTCCTCGGCGGCTCATGGACTCTCCTGGCCGCTCGAAGGTGGCGGAAGCGTAGGCAGGGCACAGTGGACGAAGTGTGCCTGGCTTGTGAACGGGGCGGCGACCAGGGCGGCAGGCGGGGGCGGGCTCCGGTGGCGCTCGATCTTTTGCTGCACCTCGGCCGCCGCGACCGGGTCGAAGTCCTGGAAGACGTCCCGGGCGCCGCTCCAGGCGTCGAGCGCGTCCCCGGGCCGGCCGGCCGCGAGCCGGGCGTCGCCGAGCCGGTCGCGTACGCAGGCCTCGTTGTAGAGGTCGCCGACCTCCCGGAACAGGGCGAGTGCGCGCTGGAAACAGGTCACCGACCGTTCGTGTCGCCCGAGTTGGCCGTGGACGTGACCCAGGGCGTCCCACGTGTATCCCTCGGCGAGGCGGATGCCGAGTTCCTGGAACAGGGCGAGCCCGCGGTGCGCGAGGGGGAGCGCGCGTCGGCCGTCGCCCAGGCAGGCCTGTCCCCAGGCCGTCGCCACGAGCACGTCGGCCTGCCCTCTGCGCAGGCCGGACGCCTCGTACAGGCCGAGGGCGGGCGCGAGTTCGTCGAGGGCTTCGGCGTGCCGGCCCTGACGGGTCCTCAGGGCCCACAGGGCGATGTGCGACTGGGCCCGCTGGTTGACGTCCCGGGCCGACTCGTCGAGCGAGGCCCGGAGATGGTGGAGGGCCTCGTCGTCGAGCCGCAGCATCATGCAGGCGCGGCCGAGCGCGCGGTGGGCCTGGGCGAGGGCGTCGGGGTCCTCGAGGCGCCGGGCGGCCTCCAGGGCGGTGCGTTGCAGGGCGAGGTACTCCGGCCAGTGGCAGCAGTGTTCGTGGAGGCGCTCCAGGGTCCAGGCGAACTGCCAGACACGGGCGTCGAGTCCGTGGTCCACGGCCAGTCGGACGGCGCCGAGGAGGACCGGCCGCTCGGTGGTCAGCCAGGCCAGGGCCGCGGCCTCGTCGGCGAGCGGCTGCGGCCGGACGGACGGCAGGGCGGGCTCGGCCGGTGCGACGGGGGTGATCACGGACGTCGGGGCGTCGAAGAGCAGCGCGGCGGCGTGGGCGGTGTGCAGACAGTGGTCGAGGAGTCGGCGGACGGCGGCCCGCCGTTCGCCCGCGTTCTCCGTGGCGTGGACGAGTTCGGTGGCGTACGCGCGCAGCAGGTCGTGGCAGGCGTACCGGCCGGGCGAGCGCTCGGCGAGCAGATGGGCGTCGGCGAGTTCGGTGAGCAGGGCCCTGGTCCTGGCGACCCGCTCGCCCGCGAGGGCGGCCGCCGTGTGCACGGTGAGCTCGGGCCCGGGATGCAGACCGAGCAGTCGGAAGAGCCGGGCCGCGGCGACCCCGAGCGCCTCGTAGGACCACGAGAACACCGCCTGTACGTCGGTGGCGGGGTCGGAGTCGCGGAACGCCTCCAGGCCGCCGTGCGCGGCCCGCAGCTGCTCGGCCAGGGTCGCCAGCGGGAAGGCGGGGAAGGCGGCGGCGCGGGCGGCGACCATGGCCAGGGCGAGGGGCAGCCGCGCGGTGAGCGAGACGATCTCCCGCACCGCCCGGGGCTCGGCGGACACCCGGGCGGCGCCGATCCGCAGGGCCAGCGCCGAGCGGGCCTCGGCCGGTGTGAGCACGTCCAGGGTGAGCGGGTGGGCTCCGTCGGCGGAGACCAGGCCGGTGAGCCGGTCGCGGCTGGTGACGAGCACCGGGCAGCCGGGCGCGCCGGGCAGCAGCGGCCGGATCTGAGCGGCGTCCCGGGCGTTGTCGAGCAGCACCAGCAGTCTGCGGCCCGCCAGCAGACCGCGGTACAGGGCGGCCTGGGCGTCGAGCCCGTCGGGCATGCGCGCGGCCGGTATCCCGAGAGCGTCCAGGAAGCCCCGTAGGGCGGCCTGTGGGCTCAGGGGCGGTGCGGTCGGGTCGAAGCCGCGCAGGTTGACGTACAGCTGCCCGTCCGGGAACCGGTCGGCCACTTCGTGGGCCAGGCGTACGGCGAGCGCGGTCTTGCCCACGCCGGCGGGCCCGCCGATGACGCCGATCACTACGGCGGGTGCGGGTGCGGCGGGGGCGGGGGCGGTGAGCAGGGCGCGCAGGCGCTCCAGTTCGGCGTTCCGGCCGGCGAAGACCGGGATGGCGGGCGGGAGTTGGGCGGGCCGGACGGGCAGGGCGACCGGGCCGGCCGGGGCGGCGGGCGGCGTGCCGGGCCGGTCCGGGGGAACGGCGTCGGGCTCCCGGGCACCCGGCGCTCCCCCGGGCTGCGGCTCGGGGGCGGCCGCCCGACGGCCGGCGGCGAGCAGCTCGGGCCCGGGGTCGACGCTCAGCTCGTCGGTGAGCCGGGCGGCCGTGGCCCGGAACACCTCCAGCGCCCGGGCCCGGCGGCCGGTCGCCGCGAGGGCGCGGATCAGCAGGGCCTGAAGTCCCTCGTCGAGCGGGTGCCGGGCCGCGCTCCCGGACAGCGCGGGCAGGACGCGGTCCGCCCGGCCGCAGCCGAGCGCCGCGCCGGCCGCCTCGCGCACCACGGCGTCGTACTCGCGGTCCAGTTCCCTGAAGACGGGATGCGGAGGGGCCTGGGCCGGGCAGCCGGCGGCCGGACCGCGGCGCAGCGCGAGCGCGTCCGCGAACGCCTCGACGGCCTGCTCCGGATCGTCGCGCCGCAGCGATTCCCGTGCGGAACCCACCAGTTGACGGAGGATCAGCAGATCCACGGAGTCGGGGGGCGCCAACAGCCGGTAGCCGCCCGCGCTGCGCAACAGCAGGCCGCCCTCGGCCCGGTTGGGCAGTCCCGGCTCCAACAGCCGCCGGAGTTCCCCGACATGACGGTGCACCATGTTCACCGCGCGAGCGGGCGGCGGGTCGGCCCAGAGCGCCTCGACGATCTCCGGCAGCGGAACCGGGGAACCGGCCCCGGCCAGCAGCAGCGCGAGGAGCGTACGGCGCAGCGGCGGGCCCGGATCCACCTCCGCCCCGCCCCGCCCCGCCAGACCCGTACTTCCCCGAGGACCGTGAACCGTAACGGCATCGGCGACATGAACCCCTCCGCACCCATCAGCCAGCGGGGCACATGCTAGTGCCGCGGCAGGTAACGTTCGCCCCGTCGCGACGCCCGGCACGCACTCTCGCCGCACCGGCCGAAAGCCCAAGTACGTCCAGTACGAGGA
>NZ_JBFAKW010000149.1:0-22425 GCF_040655955.1 Streptomyces sp. NPDC050263
CCTCGTACTGGACGTACTTGGGCTTTCGGCCGGTGCGGCGAGAGTGCGTGCCGGGCGTCGCGACGGGGCGAACGTTGCCTGCCGCGGCACTAGCTGAGTGCCTCCCGGATCGCGAAGTAGGCCGGCTTCGGCGCGAACTGCTCGTCCCAGGGCAGCGCGGCGCCCTGGCCGGGGAAGAACGCCGGGATCCACGAGTACTTGTCGGTGTAGTCCCAGACGGTGATGCCGACACACCGCCGCACCGCGAGGCACGCCTCGGTCATGTCCCGGTACCAGTCGGCCTGTTGGGCCAGCTTCTCGTCGGTCGCGGGCAGCAGCATCCGTACGTCGACCTCGGTGAGCGCGGTGTCCAGGCCGAGCCGGGCGAAGCGTCGGAGGTTGTCCTCCAGGGTCGTCGGATAGCCGTACTGGAGGGCGAGATGGGCCTGGAGGCCGATGCCGTCGAGCGGGACGCCCTGCGCCTTCAGTTCCTTGGCGAGGGCGTAGTAGGCGTCGCTCTTCGGGCCGACGGCCTCGATGTTGTAGTCGTTGAGGTAGAGCTTGGCCTTCGGGTCGGCCTGGTGGGCCCAGCGCAGGGCGTCGGCGATGTAGCCGGGGCCGAGCGTCTTGTAGAAGATCGTCTCGCGGTAGGTGCCGTCCTCGTTGAACGCCTCGTTGACGACGTCCCAGGCATAGACCTTGCCCCGGTAGTGGCGCGCCTCGGTCTGGATGTGGTTCTTCAGGACGGCCCGCAGCTCGTCCGCCGTCCACTCCCTGCCGGTCAGCCACCCGGGCAGCTGGCTGTGCCAGACGAGCGTGTGGGCGCGGATCTTCTGGTGGCTGGCCCGTGCGAGGTTCACGATCTCGTCGCCGGCCGTCCAGTCGAAGACGCCCTGCTGCGGCTCGGTGGCGTACCACTTCATGCCGTTGCCGGGGGTGATCATGTCGAACTCGTCGCCGAGGATCCTCGTGTAGGCGGTGTCGGTGAGTTCGGGGTTGTCGGTGGCGCTGCCGAAGTAGCGGCCGTGGCGCTGCGCGAGGTCGGCGAGGGTCGTCCGCGGCTTTCCGTGCGCGGGCGCCTCGTGCGCCTGGGCGGCCGGTCCGCCGACGACCCCGGCGGCGACGAGGACGGCGGCGAGCGCCCCGGCGAGTCTGAGCCGGGTGCGGGTGCTGATGGGCATGGTGCGACTCCTCACGTTCAGCGGGTTAGAGCCGTACGGATCCGCGCGCGCGTCATCCCTTCGTGGCGCCGGCGGCGAGACCGCCGACGAGCTGGCGCTCGGCGACGGAGTAGAAGGCCAGGGCGGGAACCATGGCGAGGACGAGATAGGCGAACACGCGCGCGTACTCCGCGGAGTACTGCCCCTGGAACTGCTGGACGCCGATCGGGATCGTCCACCAGGTGGGCTCGTTGAAGACCAGCAGCGGCAGGAAGAAGTTGTTCCAGCTGCCGACCACGGCGAGCACGGAGACAGTGCCGAGGGCGGGCCTGGCCATGGGCAGCAGGATCCGCCAGAAGAAGCCGAAGGGCCCGCAGCCGTCGAGCGTGGCCGCCTCCTCCAGCTCGGCCGGGATCTCCCGGAAGAAGCCGCGCAGGATGACGATGGTCACCGGCAGCCCGAACGCGGCCTGCGGCAGGATCACGCCGAGCGGGTTGTCCAGCAGGCCCATGGACCGCAGCAGCAGGAACAGCGGCAGCGCCGCCACCGCGAAGGGGAACATCAGCCCCATGGTGAACAGGGTGAAGAGCATCTCCCGCCCGCGGAAGGCGAACCGGGCGAAGGAGAACGCGGCGAGCGCGGACACCGCGACGACCACCACGGTCGTGCCGACGGCGATGAGGGTGCTGCTGCCGACCAGCCGCCAGAACGAACCGGAGCCGAGGATGTCGGTGTAGTTGGACGTGATCCAGGGGTCGGGCAGCCCGATGGGGTTGCGGGAGAGCTGGTCGGTGGACTTGAAGCCGGACAGCACGGCGTAGCCGAGCGGTACGGCCATCACCACGCCGACGATCCCGAGGACGAGGTGCAGCGGCAGGGTCCGGCCGGTCCTGCGGGCGTTCCGGGTGTCCCGGGCACTCCGGGCGCTCGGCCCGGTCTCGCGGGTTTTCACGCGCCGCCTCCTCGCATGGTCGTGGTGGCGCCCTGAAGGTCGCGGCGGAGCACGAACCGCTGGTAGGCGAGGGCGAAGACGAGGCAGATGCCGAACATGGCCACGCTGATCGCGCTCGCGTAGCCGACCTGGTAGCGCTTGAAGCCGTACTGGAACATGGTCACGGCCATCGTCTCGGAGTGGTGGTCGGGACCGCCCGCGGTGACGACCCACACCAGGTCGAAGAGCTGGATCGAGCCGATGACCGACAAGAACACGCTGATCCGCAGGGTCGGCGCGAGCAGCGGCAGGGTGACGTTGCGGAACCGCTGCCAGGGGCCGGCGCCGTCGATCAGCGCCGCCTCGGTCAACTCGGCCGGGATGGACTGGAGTCCGGCCAGGTAGAGCATCATGTGGAAGCCGAAGTACTTCCACGTCATGACCAGGAAGAGGGTGGCCATGACGGTGGAGGGATCGGCGAACCACTCCCCGCCCACCCCGTCCAGGCCGACCGCGTCCAGGACCCGGTCGGCGAGACCGTCGTCCGGGGCGAAGATCATGCTGAACAACACGCCGGTGATCGCCTCGGAGAGGATGTACGGCGCGAAGAACAGCATCCGGTACACGGCCCGGCCGCGGATGCGCCGGTTGAGCGCGACCGCGAGGGCCAGCGCGAACGGCAGTTGCAGGAGCAGCGAGAGGCCGACCAGGACCAGGCAGCGCCACAGGTCGCCCAGGAACACCGGGTCCTGGAACAGCCTCGTGAAGTTGTCGCCGCCGATGTAGTCCTCGGGCATGCCGAAGCCGCCCCAGCGGAAGAACGCGGCGTACAGCGCGAACAGCATCGGCAGCAGCACGAGCGTGCCGAACAGCACCAGCGCGGGCACCTGGAAGCCGACGGCGGTGAGCCAGTGCAGCGCCCGGCGCCGCGCCCGTCCCCGGGCCCTGTCCGCGGCCGGGGGCGGCAGGTCGACGTCCGGGCCGCTGCGCTTGTCCGGGAGGAAGGTGGAGGTCATCGTCGGCTACTGCTCTTCCTTCGCGACCTTGGTGATCGACTCGGTGACCTGCTGGGGCGACTTGGAGCCGGCGATGAGGGCGGCGACGCTGTCGTTGACCTCCTGGCCGAGGGCGGGCGCGTACGCCTGGTCGAGGTAGAGCTGGAACCCGGTGGCGGCCTTCAACTGGGCCTGCACGGCCTGGATGTTGGGGTCGGTGATGGCGTCCTCGGCGGCCGGGACGACGGGCAGCACTCCGGTCTTCTTGACCAGTTCGGTGTCCGTGACGGTCGAGGCGAAGAACTTCAGGAAGTCGACGGCCGCCTGCGGGGCGCCCTTGCGCAGCGCGTGTCCGCCGCCTCCGCCGAACACCTCGGTGATCGCGCCCTTGCCGTCGTCGACCGCCGGGAACGGGAAGAAGCCGAGGTCCGCGCCGAGCCCCTTGCCGGCGTCGGCCTCCACCGCCGGCGCCCACTGGCCCATGAGCTCCATCGCAGCCTTGCCGTTGCCGACGGCGGCGGCCTGGCCGGTCGGGCTGGAGTAGGCGGCGCCGAGGAAGCCCTTCTGGAACGGCTGCAGGTCCACCAGGTCCTTCAGGTGCTGCCCGGCCTGGACGAACCCGTCCCCGGTGAAGTCCTTGTCGTCGCCCGCCTTTCCCAGCGCGTCGATTCCGGCGGTGCGCATCGCGAGATACGCCCAGTAGTACATGCCGGGCCACTTCTCCTTGCCGGCCAGCGCGAGCGGGGTGACGCCGGCGGCCTTCAGCTTGCGCACGGCGTCGAGGAAGCCGGCCCAGGTGGTGGGCGGCGCGCTGATCCCGGCCTGCTTGAAGAGGGCCTTGTTGTACCAGAACCCGATCATGCCGATGTCGAACGGGATGCCGTACGCCTTCTCGTCGAGCAGATAGGGCTGCCGGGCGACCGACAGCAGCCCGTCCCCCCACTCCTTCGTCTTCTCCGTGAGGTCCTCGACGAGCCCCGCGTCGACCTGCTGCTTCAGGACACCGCCGCCCCAGGTGTGGAAGATGTCGGGGAGCTTCCCGGAGGCCGTCAGCGCCGTCATCTTCGACTTGTAGGCGTCGTTCTCCAGCTGGACGATCTTGATTTTCACCTTGGGGTTCTGGGCCTCGAACTGCTTGGCCAGTCCGGCCCAGACGTCCTTGGCCGGCTGGGTGGTGGAGATGTTCCACCACTCGATGGTGGTCGTCCCCGACGACGCTCCGTCCGAGTCGCCGCCGCAGGCGCTCAGTGCCGTCATGCTCAGACCGGCCGCGGCGGAGGCCGCCAGGAAGCCGCGGCGGGAGAGTGCCGGATCGCCCATCATGCGCTCCTTGATTGATCGAAAGTTTCGGTCCAGATCCAGAAAGCTTCGCTGCTGCCGCACCCTAGAGACACCCTCCGACGGGTGGCAACCCCTTGAACACAGGGAATCCAGGGGGCAGTTCAAGAGAGAGAACTCGCCGAGACCTCGACCATCGTCGAAACATTCGAATCCGATGGCGAACATTACGAAGCAGGCGGCGGCGCGCGGCCGATGGCCGGAACAGACCCGTGGACGCGTGACGCTGCGTGTCCGGCCCCTGGTCAGTCTTAACGGAAGCTTGACGCCGTCCGGACCGTCATCCGAGGGCCCGGGCATCACTCTCCGCTTACGCTGATTCCGCCGTCGGCCGCCCACCGAATGGCCGAATCCGCACGCTGTACCGCACATCAGGAGCACTCCGATGGCCACGACCGAGCACCCTCCCCCCAGTCGCCTGCGCGCCTGGATGCTGGAGGGCCTGTCCGACATGGGCAAGGGTCATGGCCGCCAGACGCCCGCCGCCGAGCCGGAGCCCCGGCCCGAGCAGCCCGAGCACAAGGGGCAGCGGTGGTACCGGGTGATGTGCCTGACCGGCGTCGACTACTTCTCCACCCTCGGCTACCAGCCGGGCATCGCCGCCCTCGCGGCCGGCCTGCTCTCCCCCGTCGCGACCGTCGTGCTGGTGATCGTCACCCTGGCCGGCGCCCTGCCCGTCTACCGGCGGGTGGCCGAGGAGAGCCCGCACGGCGAGGGCTCGATCGCGATGCTGGAGCGGCTGCTGTCCTTCTGGAAGGGCAAGCTGTTCGTCCTGACCCTGCTCGGGTTCGCCGCCACCGACTTCCTGATCACCATCACCCTGTCCGCGGCGGACGCCTCGACCCACCTGGTGGAGAACCCGCACCTGACCGACGCCCTGCACGACAAGCAGATGATCATCACCCTCGTGCTCGTCGCCCTGCTCGGCGCGGTGTTCCTCAAGGGCTTCCTGGAGGCCATCGGCGTCGCGGTCGCCCTGGTGGTCGCCTACCTGGCCCTGAACGTGGTCGTGGTGGCCGTCGGCCTGTGGCACGTCATCACCGAGGGCCATGTGGTCACCGACTGGTCCAGCGCCCTGACCGCCGAGCACGGCAACGTGTTCGCGATGATCGGCGTCTCCCTGCTGGTCTTCCCCAAGCTGGCGCTGGGCCTGTCGGGCTTCGAGACCGGCGTCGCGGTCATGCCGCACGTCCAGGGCGACCCGGGTGACACCGAGGAGCACCCCAAGGGCCGCATCCGGGACACCAAGAAGCTGCTGACGACCGCCGCCCTGATCATGAGCGTCTTCCTGATCGCCACCAGCTTCATCACCACGGTGCTGATCCCGGAGAAGGAGTTCGAGCCCGGCGGCCAGGCCAACGGCCGCGCCCTCGCCTACCTCGCCCACGAATACCTGGGCAACGCCTTCGGCACGGTCTACGACGTCTCCACGATCGCCATTCTGTGGTTCGCCGGCGCCTCCGCGATGGCCGGACTGCTCAACCTGATGCCCCGCTACCTCCCCCGCTACGGCATGGCCCCGCACTGGGCCCGCGCCGTCCGCCCCATGGTCATCGTCTTCACCCTGGTCGCCTTCCTGGTCACCTGGATCTTCGACGCCGACGTCGACGCCCAGGGCGGCGCGTACGCCACCGGCGTGCTGGTGCTCATCAGCTCCGCCGCGATCGCCGTCACCATCGCCGCCCGCAAGGCCGGCCAGCGGGGCTGGACGATCGGCTTCGCCGTCATCTCCGCGGTGTTCCTCTACGTCACCGTCGCGAACGTCATCGAACGCCCCGACGGCGTGAAGATCGGCGCCTGCTTCATCGCGGGCATCATCCTCGTCTCCCTCCTCTCCCGGCTGGCCCGCGCCTTCGAGCTCCGCGTCACGAGCGTCACGCTGGACGACATGGCGGAACGATTCGTCCGGGACATGGCCAGCCGCAAGATACGGTTCATCGCCAACGAGCCCGACCGGCGCGACAAGGCCGAGTACCGCGAGAAGATCGAGCAGATCCGGGCCGACAACGACATGCCGGAGCAGGAGGACTTCGTCTTCGTCGAGGTCACCGTCCTCGACCCCTCCGAGTTCGAGTCGGGCCTGACCGTCCGCGGCGAAGTGCTCCACAACCGCTACCGCGTCCTGACCCTGGAGTCCTCCTCCATTCCCAACGCCCTGGCGGCCCTGCTCCTCCACGTCCGCGACGCCACCGGCTGCACCCCGCACATCTACTTCGAGTGGACCGAGGGCAACCCCTTCGCCAACTTCCTGCGCTTCTTCCTCTTCGGCCAGGGCGAGGTCGCCCCGGTCACCCGAGAGGTCCTGCGCGAAGCCGAACCGGACCGCACCCGCCGCCCCCGCGTCCACACCGGCTGACGCCCACGGGTTCCCGCGCCGCGACCTTCCTGATCGACCGGAACCCGAGAACCCTCGCCCTCCCCCGCGCCCTGCTGGGCATCGGGGATGCCGTGACCACCGCCCGGCGCCCCCGGACCGAACTGGATCACCAGGTGCCGCGGCACCACAGCCGCCCCTCCAGCCCTATCGTGACCCGCATGCAGAGCTACACAATCGGCCAGGCGGCACGGCTGCTCGGCGTCAGCCCCGACACCGCGCGCCGCTGGGCGGACGCCAGCCGCGTGGCGACCCATCGCGACGACGCCGGACGACGCCTCATCGACGGCACGGACCTCGCCGCCTTCTCCGTGGAACTCGCCCGCTCGGACAGCGCGGAGGACGACACCCCGTACACCTCGGTCCGCAACGCCTTCCCCGGCATCGTCACCGCGATCAAACTCGGCGACGTGGCCGCACAGGTCGAGATCCAGGCCGGCCCTCACCGTCTGGTCTCCCTGCTGACCCGGGAAGCCGTCGAGGAACTGGGCCTTGAGGTCGGCATGGAGGCCACGGCCCGAGTGAAGTCGACAAACGTACACATCGACCGAGTCTGAGCGGCGAGGAACCCCACAAGCCGGACACCGGCCGGGATGGCAGCAGGGACTCCGACAGAACGGCGCGGAATCGAACATACCCGACATAAGGCGCTCAGAGCCCTACCGTTGACGCTCATGACCCTGAGCATCCGCAACCAACTCCCCGGCACCGTGACCGCCGTCCACCCCGGCGAGGTCATGGCCACCGTCAAGATCCATCTGGACGGCGGCCAGAACCTCACGGCCGCCATCACCCTGGAGGCCGTCGACGAGCTCGCCCTCACCGCAGGGACAGCCGTCCGCGCACTGGTGAAGTCGACGGAGGTCTCCCTGGCCACCGGCGCCGTCGACGGCCTCTCGATCCGCAACCGGCTCCCCGGCGCGATCACCGGCCTCACCGTCGGCGGGGTCATGGCCTCGGTCAGGATCAGTGTGGCGGGCGGCGAACTCACCGCCGCGATCACCAAGGAGGCGGCCACCGACCTCGGCCTCTTCGTGGGCTCCGACGTCGTCGCGCTGATCAAGTCGACCGAGGTGTCCCTGGCCACGGTGTAGCACGCGCGGGGCCCCGCCCACGACCCGGACGGGGCCCCCCTCGCTCACTCTGGGTATCAGTCCTCGTACGCGTCCAGCGGCGGGCACGAGCAGACCAGGTTCCGGTCGCCGAAGGCCTGGTCGACACGGCGCACCGGCGGCCAGTACTTGTCGACCGCGGACACCCCGGCCGGGAAGACGGCGTCCTCACGCGTGTACGCGTGCTCCCACTCGCCGCCGAGCGCGGCCGCGGTGTGCGGGGCGTGGTGGAGCGGGTTGTCCTCGGCCGGCCACGCACCCTCCCCGACCTTCTCGATCTCCGCGCGGATGGCGATCATCGCCTCGCAGAACCGGTCCACCTCGACGAGGTCCTCGGACTCGGTCGGCTCGATCATCAGCGTCCCGGCCACCGGGAACGACATCGTCGGCGCGTGGAACCCGTAGTCGATGAGCCGCTTGGCGACGTCGTCGACGCTCACGCCGGTCGCCTTCGTCAGCGGCCGCAGGTCGATGATGCACTCGTGCGCGACCAGCCCGCCCGGCCCGTTGTAGAGCACCGGGTAGTGCGGCTCGAGCCGCTTGGCGATGTAGTTGGCGCTCAGCACGGCCACCTGCGTGGCCCGCTTGAGCCCCTCACCGCCCATGAGCCGCACATAGGCCCAGGAGATCGGCAGGATCCCCGCAGAACCCCAGGGAGCCGCCGAGATCGGCCCCACCCCGGTCGCCGGCCCGGCGGCGGGCTGCAGCGGGTGGTTCGGCAGATACGGCGCCAGGTGCGACCGGACGGCCACCGGTCCGACACCGGGGCCGCCGCCGCCGTGCGGGATGCAGAACGTCTTGTGCAGGTTCAGGTGCGAGACGTCCCCGCCGAAGTGCCCGGGCTTGGCGAGCCCGACGAGCGCGTTGAGGTTGGCACCGTCGACGTACACCTGCCCGCCGGCCTCGTGCACCTGCGCGCAGATCTCACCGACATGCTCCTCGAACACCCCGTGCGTGGACGGGTAGGTGATCATCAGCACCGACAGCTCGTCCCGATGCCGCTCGATCTTCGCCCGCAGATCGTCGACGTCGATCTCGCCGTCCTCGGCGGTCTTCACGACGACGACCTTCATCCCCGCCATCACCGCACTGGCCGCGTTGGTGCCGTGCGCGGAGGACGGGATCAGACACACGGTCCGCTGCTCGTCCCCGTTGCCCCGGTGGTAGCCGCGGACGGCGAGCAGCCCGGCCAGCTCTCCCTGCGACCCGGCGTTCGGCTGCAGGGACACCCTGTCGTACCCGGTGACCTCGGCGAGCCGCTCCTCCAGCTCACGGATGAGCGTGAGGTAACCCTCCGCCTGCTCGGCCGGCGCGAAGGGGTGCAGCTGCCCGAACTCGGGCCAGGTGACCGGCTCCATCTCGGTGGTCGCGTTGAGCTTCATGGTGCAGGAGCCCAGCGGGATCATGCCCCGGTCGAGCGCGTAGTCCCGGTCGGCGAGCCTGCGCAGGTAGCGCAGCATCGCGGTCTCGGAGCGGTGCTGATGGAAGACCGGGTGCGCCAGGATCTCCTCGGACCGCAGCAGCCCGGCGGGCAGCGCCTCCTCGGTGGACGCGTCGAGCGCCTCGATGTCGCCGTCCACCCCGAAGGCCGCCCACACCGCGGTCACCTGGGCCCGCGCGGTGGTCTCGTCACACGAGATCGACACCTGGTCGGCGTCGACGAGGTACAGGTTCACCCCGCGCTCCCGAGCGGCGGCGACGACCTCGGCGGCCTTCGCGGGCACCCGCACGGTCAGCGTGTCGAAGTACGCCCCGTGCACGACCTCGACCCCGCCGGCCTCGAGTCCGGCGGCCAGGACCGACGCGTACCGGTGCGTGCGCCGAGCGATCGCCCGCAGCCCGTCGGGCCCGTGGTAGACCGCGTACATCCCCGCCATCACGGCCAGCAGCACCTGCGCCGTGCAGATGTTGCTCGTGGCCTTCTCCCGCCGGATGTGCTGCTCACGCGTCTGCAGCGCCAGCCGGTAGGCCTTGTTCCCGTCCGCGTCCACGGACACGCCCACGAGCCGCCCGGGCAGGCTGCGCGCGAACTTCTCTTGGACCGCCATGTAGCCGGCGTGCGGCCCGCCGAACCCCATCGGCACGCCGAACCGCTGCGTGGTGCCCACCGCGATGTCCACCCCCAGCTCGCCGGGCGACTTCAGCAGCGTCAGCGCGAGCAGATCCGCGGCGACGGTGACCAGCGCGCCCAGCCCGTGCGCCTGCTCGACGATCGCCCCGAGATCGCGTACGGCACCGGAGGCGCCGGGGTACTGCACGAGCACGCCGTTGATCTCGCGCTCTGCGATCGCCGCCGGAATACCCTCGCTCAGGTCGGCGACGACGACCTCCACGCCCGTCGGCTCGGCACGGGTCTCGATCACCGCGATGGTCTGCGGCAGCACGTCCGCGTCGATGAGGAAGAGGCCCTTCTTGTTCTTCCCCATGCGCCGGGACAGCGCCATCGCCTCGGCGGCGGCCGTGCCCTCGTCGAGCAGCGACGCACCCGAGGTCGGCAGACCGGTCAGGTCGGCGACCATGGTCTGGAAGTTCAGCAGCGCCTCGAGCCGGCCCTGGGAAATCTCCGGCTGGTACGGGGTGTACGCCGTGTACCAGGCCGGGTTCTCCATGACATTGCGCAGGATGACGGGCGGCGTGAACGTTCCGTAGTAGCCGAGCCCGATCATCGAGTCGAGGACCTGGTTGCGGTCGGCCAGCGAACGCAGCTCGGCCAGCACCTCGGCCTCGGTGCGCGCGCCCGGCAGGTCCAGCGCGTCGGCGTTCTGGATCACGGCCGGCACCGCGGCGGCGGTGAGCTCGTCGAGCGAGCCGTACCCGACCTGCGCGAGCATCTTGGCCCGCGCCTCATGGTCGGGCCCGATGTGACGCTGCTCGAAGGGGATTCCCTGTTCGAGCTCGGAGAGCGGAATGCGATGGGCGGTCATTACGGAGGCCTCCTGGTCTGACACGACCTTCGAGGGTCACCACGGCGCGGGTACCCGGACGACCTCCCCCTCTGTCATCTGACCTGAGAGCTTCACCGGCCGCCCGAGGGCGCCCGGCTTTCACCGTCGGTGAGAGCGGAAGCCGTCGACGCCGTCGGCACCCGCCCTGCTTTCCAGAGTGACCTCGTCCATGCGGTACGTGAGCCTGAGAGATTCCGGGGAGGAGTTGCTCCTTCGGCGCCTCCGATGATGTCCGGAGGACTCTCCCGCACGGGGTCAGCAGCCGTTGTCAGACTACCAGCGAGGTCAACGACGCCCCCTTCGAGTGGCCGCCCGTCCCGATGTGCTCTTTGGTAGTGCTTACGGATGAGTTGCGACCAAATGGAGGGCCCGTGCAGACCGACATCGATCCGCGCCATCTGATCGGCCGCAAGGCGTTCGACCGCAACGGCACCAAGATCGGCACCGTCGACGAGGTCTACCTCGACGACGCGACCGGTGTGCCGGAGTGGGCGGCCATACGAACCGGCCTGTTCTCCCGCGACGCCTTCGTCCCCCTGGAGCCCAGCGAGCTGGTCGAGGGCACCCTGCACATCCCCTTCGACCGGGCCCTGATCAAGGACGCCCCCGACTTCGGCGTGGGCCGCCATCTCTCCCCGGAGCAGGAACTCCAGCTCTACCACCACTACGGCCTCGACGTGGGCGCCGCTCCCCCGCTCCCCGATCACGACTTCGGCCGCCTCGCGGGCACGGACGAGAGCTGAGCCCCTCAGGCACAGGCCCGCATCAGCGCCCCGAGTATCCCGGCAGGGTCGTACAGCGGCCGGGCGCCATCCGTGACGACTCTTCGGGTACCGGCGTCGACGGGATCGGTCCGCGCCCAGCGCGGAGAGCCGACGCCCACCTCGACCTCCAGTCCTGAGGCGGTCGCGTACCGCCATTCGGTGACGGGCCCCCACGCCTGGACCCGGAGCACCTCTCCCAGGGACATCTCACCCGTCCACGCCTCGTCGCCGGCGTACCGGTCCGCCGCCGTCGACAGCAGCACGAGATCGACGTCCGAGTCGGGACGCGCGGCCCCACGCGCGCAGGACCCGACGAGGAGCAGCCCGACCACGTCGCTTCGGTTCGCGGACCACCGGGTGACCCGATCCACCACCCGCCGCATCTCGGCCTCACGCTCCGGCGACAGCTCGGCCGGGTCCGCGAACCGACCTCCGTGCAGTTTCATACAGCTCCCCCTCAGCTACCGGCGCCGCCTCTCCAGACACCGCCACCGCTCCGACCCACCCCGTACTTCGCGATACCGATACTTCGAACTCTTCACTCTGTGTAACCGATCGGCCTCACCGAGAGTTCCCGAAGTCGACCGCAGATCTTCGCGGCACCAGCGGCAGCGGTTCCGCCGGCTCCAGTCCCGGGTCGTCGGTACGGAACGTCCGCACCCGGCCCGGCCCCGACTCCGGCGTCTCGAACCGCACGGTGACCCGGCCGAGCCCGCTGCCCTGCACCCATCCGTGCCCGAGCTCGACATGCCGCACATCGTGTCCGGGACGCCACTGATGCTCGGCCCTCACCGGCTCCGCACGGACGGGCTCGTCCGCGAGTTCCACCTCGGCTCCCTCCGACCGCTCCTCCGCGGCCTGCGCGAACAGGTCCTCCTGGGTGAAGTCCGCCAGACCGCTCACACCCACCCCGAGGAGCCGTACCCCGCCCGTCGTGTCCACCGAGTCCAGCAAGCGGGCCGCCGCCTCCCGGATCACCGTCGGATCGTCGGTGGGCCCGCGCAGCGTCTCGGAGCGGGTGAGCGTCGAGAAGTCGTACCGCCGCACCTTCAGCACGATCGTCCGCCCCGACAGACCGGCCCCTCGCAGCCTGCGCACACACCGGTCCGCGAGCCGCTGCACCTCCAGCTCGACCCGGACCCGGTCATGGATGTCCACGTCGTAGGTGTCCTCGACCGACACGGACTTGGTCTCCCGCTCCGCCACCACGGGCCGGTCGTCACGCGCCAGCGCCATCGCGTACAGAGCGCGCCCGTGGGCCTTGCCCAGCAGCCGGACCAACTCGTCCTCACCGGCCTCCGCGATCTCGTCGACCGTGGTGATCCCGGCCCGCCTCAGATGGTCCCCCGTCGCCGGGCCGACCCCCGGCAGGATCCGCGCCGACATGGGTCCGAGCAACGCCCGCTCGGTGCCCGGCTCGATGAGCACCAGGCCGTCGGGCTTCGCCTGCTCCGAGGCGATCTTCGC
Organism: Streptomyces sp. NPDC050263; assembly: GCF_040655955.1. Taxonomy (NCBI): domain Bacteria; kingdom Bacillati; phylum Actinomycetota; class Actinomycetes; order Kitasatosporales; family Streptomycetaceae; genus Streptomyces; species Streptomyces sp. NPDC050263. The sequence goes on from NZ_JBFAKW010000149.1 coordinate 13,066, forward strand.
GAGCATCTTGCAGGAGGCCAGCCCCACCGAGCCGGTGAGGCCCGTGACGGCCCGTATGTCCCCGCGCAGTCTGACGCCGGCCAACTGCGCCGACTCACTGTCCCAGGCCGCATCCCCGGCCTCCAGGTCCACGAAGGCCTCGTCCAGGCTCAGTGGCTCCACCAGTGGCGAAAGCGCTCCCAGCAGCGCCATGACCTGCTCGCTGATCGACCGGTAGAACGCGAAGCGCGGAACAAGATAGGCGGCGTTCGGAGCCAGTCGGCGCGCCTGGGCCATGGGCATCGCCGAGTGGACCCCGAAGACACGCGCCTCGTAGGAAGCGGTCGCGACCACTCCGCGGGGCCCCAGCCCGCCCACGACCACGGCTTTTCCGCGCAGACTCGGCTTGGACGCCTGCTCCGCCTGTGCGAAGAAGGCATCCATGTCGAGATGCAGGATGGTGGGCGCGTTTCTCACATGCCTGATGCTGCACCACACCACTGACAACGGCGTCGTACCGCCGCCCCGAGCCCGGTGCGGAGCCTCAGACCGCCCGGTTGCGCCGACGCGCCAGCTCATCCGCAGGATTGTGGCCGACGAGCGTCTCACCGGTGTCGACGCGCTCTCCGTGCAACTGGGAAAGCGCGTTCTCGACGTCCCGCCACACCACGCCCACAGCGATCCCGAAGACGCCCTGACCGCCCTGGAGCAGCGCGTGGACCTCGTCGGGCGAGGTGCACTCGTAGACCGTCGCGCCGTCGCTCATGAGCGTCATGCGCTCCAGATCGCTGAACCCGCGCTCCCGCAGATGCTGCACGGCGGTGCGGATGTTCTGCAGCGACACCCCGGTGTCGAGGAACCGCTTGACGATCTTCAGGACGACGACGTCCCGGAAGCTGTACAGACGCTGCGTGCCGGACCCGTGCGCGGGCCGCACGCTCGGCTCGACCAGCCCGGTGCGCGCCCAGTAGTCCAGTTGCCGATAGGTGATGCCCGCGGCCGCACAGGCCGTCGGACCGCGATAGCCGATCTGCTCGGACGCCATGGACGTCGCCCCTCCGCTGCTCGGCACGGCCGCCGGTCGCTGCGGAGCCTGGTCGGCCGCGCCACCCTGCTGGGGGTACCCCCTGCTCGAACGTAGCTGAGAGCTTGGGGGAGGGTACGGACCGCTCCCCCCGACACCGAGTCCGGGGGCACCCCCAGCCGTACCGTCGCCGCTGCTTCTCACGCCGACCTCCGTCCTTGACCTGCCTTCTCGACGGTAGGCAGTCACCAGGGGTGCGTCAACGATCGCCACACTCGGCACGCCGAGTGATAATCACCCTAGGAGTGGTTTCCCGCACCCCACCGCGGGGAAAGGCTAGCCGAATGCGCTGAGAAGTAGCCGTAGGACGCTCACAGTCGCCGCTGGCATTTGCCGGAAACGAGACGGCATTCATGTACAGGACACCCACACGTCTCGTATGTGCCGGCTACTGGTTGCTGGTGCCGAAGTCCTCGGGCGAGATCTGGTCGAGGAACTCGCGGAACTTCTCCACCTCGTCCTCCTGCTCGTCCGGAATGGCGATCCCCGCGTCGTCGAGCACCGTGTCGCTGCCGTAGATCGGCGTTCCGGTGCGTAGCGCCAGCGCTATGGCGTCGGACGGACGCGCGCTCACCTCGACCCCGCTGGCGAAGACCAGCTCCGCGTAGAAGACGCCCTCCCGCAGATCCGTGATGCGCACCTCGGTGAGCTCCTGGCCGACGGCTTCCAGCACGTCCTTGAACAGGTCGTGGGTCAGCGGTCGCGCGGGAGCCATGCCCTGCTGGGCGAAGGCGATCGCCGTCGCCTCCCCCGGTCCGATCCAGATGGGAAGGTAACGGTCGCCTCCCACTTCACGCAGCAGCACGATCGGTTGGTTGGAGGGCATCTCGACCCGGACACCTACGACATCGAGCTCGTTCACACAGCAACCCTAGGCCGTGCCCGGGACGTTTGGGTAGTCGGGCCGGGAACGGGTGACCGATCCGCCCATGGCGAAACCGCCCGCTCAGGGCAGCCGCACCCCGAGCGCGGTCTGCACCAGCGCCGCGTGCAGCCGCACCGTGAGCCCCGCCAGCTCCTTCGTACGGGCCTCCGCGAGCACCCTGGTCTGCGGATTGCGATGACGCTTGAGAGGGGCGACCACCTGGTCCACGAGCCCGGCCTCACGGTCGGCCGCGGCCTTCATCACCCGCAGATGACGGGGCTCGATCCCGAACCTCCCCAGCTCGGCGACGAGCGCGGCCACCGTGGCGGCCTCGGCGTCGTAGACGCCGTCCTCCAACGGCACGACGAGCCCGTAGGACTCCCACTCCTCGAGCTCCGGCTCCCCGATCCCCGCGGCCGCCAGCAGCTCGGACCGCCCGATCCGGGCGACGGTGGGCGCGTCCGACGGCTCCAGAAAGGCCTCACCGTCCCGCTGCCGGCCCACGGTCGGCAACGGCGCGGCCTCGCCCCGCTCCATGGCGTCCAGATGCTCACGGATGACCTTGAGCGGCAGGTAGTGGTCCCGCTGCATCCTCAGTACGTGGCCGAGGCGCTCGACATCCTGCGCGCTGAACTTGCGGTACCCCGAAGGGGTCCGCTGCGGCTCGATCAGCCCCTCCGACTCCAGGAAACGGATCTTGGAGATGGTGACTTCGGGGAACTCGTCTCGCAGCGCGTTCAGCACGGTGCCGATGCTCATCGGGCCACCGTCCGCGGCGGCGGTGCCCGGTCCGGCACCGCCCCTCGGTGTTTGAAGCATGGACCTTCCCTGGGTTCCCCCCGGATGGACTCCGGGGGAGGGTCAGTAACCCCGCTGGCTCGCGTAGAAGACCAGCCGGTACTTGCCGATCTGCACCTCGTCGCCGTTCGACAGAGCAACCTCGTCGATCCGCTCCCGATTGACATACGTGCCGTTCAGACTGCCGACGTCCGCCACCCTGAACGTGCCGTCCGGGTTGCGTCGGAACTCCACATGCCGGCGCGAGACCGTGACGTCGTCGAGGAAGATGTCGCTCTGCGGGTGACGGCCGGCCGTGGTCAGGTCGCCGTCCAGCAGGAAGCGGCTGCCCGAGTTCGGGCCGCGGCGCACGACCAGCAGCGCGGAGCCCAACGGCAGCGCGTCGACCGCGGCCTGCGCCTCGGGAGAGAGCGCCGGCAACTGCGTCTGGCCGGTGGCCTCGGCGTCGTAGGCCTCGAGACCCGAGATGGAGATGGTGGAGGTCGTCTCCGACGGACGCTCGGGCGTCAGCCCGGGGCGCAGCGGAGCTCCGCAGTTGGAGCAGAAGCGGCTGTTCTCCGCGTTGCGGTTACCGCACCTCGTACACACCAGGGCCGACATAGGGGAAAACCCTCCACCCGTACTTGAGGTTGACGGTTGGCCGAAACCTATGCCGCCGGACTGCGCAGGGTCAACCGACGCCGCACCCTGACCTCCGGAAACGTCACCGCCCGGACCACCCACCTGGTCCCTGAACAGCGGCCGCTGACCCTCCGCGTCGGGCTGTGCGCGATGACGAGCGGTCGCGTTGTCGCTGCCCTCTCGCGCGCTCTTGCCGAACAACTTCGCAAACAACTTCACGGGCGATTCCCCTTGACCGAAACAGACCCGCCCGTGGGGCAGGACGAACCCTGACTGAATACACCGGTCGACCCGGACATCTTCACAACGTCCGTGTCCACCTGACAGTTTCCACCACGCACCACCCGATCGGTGCGTCGACCCCCCGCAACCTCATGCCCCTGCCGCACGCCGCCCATGCACCCCCGGTTCACTGGGTCGACGACCGAGCGTAGTCAGGCTGCTTCGCGGCTCGCAAGGCATCCACGACGATCTTGCTCGACCGCTCGACGGTCACGGTGGCCTGCTCCTTCTCAAGAGTCTGCACCACGCCTCCAGGGATGTTCAGCGCCGGCTCGAGGTCCTGCGGATTACCGATGACCTTGAAACGAAACGGCGTGTTGATCTTGTTCCCGTCGACGCTCACACCGTCGCCGGAATCCGTCAGGAAGGTACCGGCGACGACCCTTACACCGTTCACCTGGATCGCCTCGGCCCCGGCCGCGCGCAGCTCCTGGATCGCGTCGAGCAACATGTCCGCCTCGACCGTCCCCTTCGTGTCCTCGATGGTCATCGTGATCCCGGGCCCCTGTGCAGCCACCGTGCCCGCCAGAATGCCGAGTTGTTTCTCCTTCTCGACCGTCTGCTTGCGGGCCTCCTCGGCCTGGTCGGAGCTGTTCTCCAGCTCCTGCTGCTGCTTCTCGAGGCCCTGCTTCTCGTCCGAAAGACGCTGACTTCGGTCATCAAGTTCATCAAGGATGCGCACGAGATCTTCCTGACGCGCGCCACGCAGGGCGTTCCCGCTGTCGCTGTTGGACGCGACCTGCACGGCCAGGCCGAAGCCGAGGCCGAACAGCAGCAGGGCGACAATAAGTTGCGCCCGGGAAACCCGCGGCGGCCAGATCCCCTGCACCAGCCGCTGCCGGCCGGTCAACACGGGACCGGCGGGCTTCTCCGCCTCCTCGTCCACGGACGACGTCACCGGGATCTCGTCCGGCAACTCCTTGCGCAGCCTGTTCTCGGGCGCCTCGCCCTGGTTGCTCATCCGCCTCACGCCCTGAAGACGTGCCGACGGATCGCCGCGGCGTTGGAGAAGATCCGGATGCCGAGGACGACCACTACACCGGTGGACAACTGCGACCCCACACCCAACTCGTCGCCCAGAAACACGATCAACGCGGCCACTACCACGTTCGACAGAAACGACACCACGAACACCTTGTCGTCGAAAATGCCGTCCAACATGGCCCGCAGCCCGCCGAACACGGCGTCGAGCGCAGCCACCACGGCGATCGGCAGATAAGGCACGACGGCTGCCGGAACCTCGGGCTGAACCAACAGGCCGGCCACGACTCCCACGACGAGGCCCAGTACGGCGATCACGATGTGCCCTTCTCACTTCTCGGCTGAGCTGTACGGACGATCACACTCGGTGCGGCGGGCAGCCGGACGTCGTCCACCACGGAAATGGCCGTCCGGATGCCGTAGTTCTCCTGCAGGGCGTTCAGATACAGCCCGTCCGCGCTGTTCTGGAACCTGGTGCTCAGGTTTTTCCCGTCCCCCACCGCGAGCACCGTGTACGGCGGCACCAGCGGCTTGTTGTCGACCAGTATCGCGTCCCCCGCGGCCCTGATCGCCGACAGCGCCGTCAGCCGCTGCCCGTTGATCGAGACGGCCTCGGCGCCCGACGCCCACAACCCGTTGACCACACGCTGCATGTCACGATCCCGCACCCGCCCGGTGTCGGAGAAACCGGAAGTCTCACGCGGATCGCCGTCACCGCCCGTGGTGGCTTCCTCGGCGTCGTCCACGACCAGCTTGACTCCCGGCCCGTGCACCTCTACGGCCCCCGACAGGATGCCCACCAGCGCCGACCGGTCACTGCCGCCGCTCTGCTCGAGCGCCTCCTGCTGCCGCGCGCTCACGTCGTCGCGGAGCTTGTCGACGGTGCTCTCGAGCTTGTCGGCAGCCTCCGTCTCGCGGTCGATGCGGTCGATCAGCTCCTCGCGCTCCTTGGCTACGACAGGGGCCGCGACCCGCGCCTGAGCCGCCCCGACGGTGACCACGAGGGCCGCGAGCACCAACCCCGCGGCGAGACCGAGCTTCGCCCGCACCGTCCTGGGCAGACCACCCGAGCCATCGGCCCGCTTACGGGCGGCGGCCTCTGCGTAGCCGTCGTCGAGGCTGTGGTCCATGACGTTGGTGAGCAGCGACATGGAGGCGTCCGGGCGCGACACGCGCGCGGGTGTGCTCCGAACGGGGGGCTGCTGCGGCATGCCGCACATCGTCGCACGTCGCGCCCAGTACCTCCGAATGGCCCCACCGGCGTGCCGGACAGGCCCCCTTGGGGACACTTGTCCGGCACGCGCGCGTGGGTGCGCCCGTGCGCGTGGTTCAGCGCCCGGCGCTGTCCACGACCGCCGACCACTCGTCGAGCAGAGCCTGCGCGGACGCGTCGTCCGGCCCCTCCGCCCACAGATGGGTGACGGCCTCGGCCGGGTCGGGCAGCACCATCACCCAACGCCCGTCCGTCTCCACCACCCGTACACCGTCGGTGGTGTCCACGAAGCGGTCTCCGGCCGCTTCGACGACCCGTCGCATCACGAGCCCCTTGACGGCCCACGGGGTCGCCAAATCCCGCTTCAGGACGTGCGCCCGCGGAATCCGCGCGTCGATCTGGCTGAGGGTGAGCTGCGTCCGGGCCACCAGCCCGATCAGCCGCACGAAGGCCGCCGTACCGTCGAAGACACTGCTGAACTCCGGGACGATGAACCCGCCCTTGCCGTCCCCGCCGAAGATCGTCGTCTCGTCCTGCCCGACCCGGGTGAGGTCATCGGGCGAGGTCGTCGTCCACTCGACCTGCGTCCCGTGATACGCCGCGACCTGCTCGGCGATCCGCGTCGTGGTCACCGGGAGGGCGACCCGTCCGCTGCGCCGCTCGGCGGCCACCAGGTCGAGCAGCACGAGCAGCGCCCGGTCGTCCTCGATGATCCGGCCCTTCTCGTCAACGAGAGACAGCCGTTCACCCACCGGGTCGAACCGCACGCCGAACGCGGCCCGCGACGAAGCAACGATCTCCCCGAGCCGCACGAGCCCGGACCTCCGCTGATCGCCCGTCTCGGTGGGCCTGGCCTCGTTCAGGCCGGGATTGATCGTCAGCGAGTCCACCCCGAGCTTCCCGAGGAGACTCGGCAGAACCAGCCCGGCACTGCCGTTCGAGGCGTCCACCACGACCTTCAGCCCGGACTCGGAGATCCCGGTCGTGTCCACGTTCCGCAGCAGCGACCCGGTGTACGAGTCGAAGACGCTGGCCGGGAAATACAGATCCCCGATCTCTCCCGGGAACGCCCGCCGGTACTCCTGCCGTGCGAACACCCGGTCCAGCTTCCGCTGACTGCCCTGTGACAGGTCCGAGCCCTGTCCGTCGAAGAACATGATGTCCACGGAGTCCGGCACCCCGGGCGAGGTCCGGATCATGATCCCGCCGGCACTCCCCCGCGCGGTCTGCTGCCGCGCCACGGGCAGCGGCACGTTCTCCAGGTCCCGTACGTCGATGGCGCTGGCCTGGAGCGCGGAGATCACCGCCCGCTTCAGCGCACGGGCGCCACGGGAGTGGTCCCGGGCCGTGGTGACGGTGGAACCCTTCTTCAGCGTCGTGGCATAGGCACCGGCGAGCCGCACGGCCAGCTCGGGCGTGATCTCGACGTTCAGGATCCCGGACACCCCGCGGGCGCCGAAGAGATGCGCCTGCCCCCGGGACTCCCAGATCACCGACGTATTGACGAACGCGCCGGCCTCGATGGTCTTGAAGGGATAGACCCGCACATTGCCCTGCACGATCGATTCTTCACCGATCAGGCATTCATCACCGATGACGGCGCCGTCCTCGATCCGGGCCGCTCGCATGATGTCGGTGTTCTTTCCGACGACACAGCCGCGCAGATTGCTGTGCTGCCCGATGTACACGTTGTCGTGCACCACGGCCTTGTGCAGGAAGGCCCCGCTCTTCACGACGACGTTGGACCCGATGACCGTGTGCTCACGGATTTCCGCGCCCGCCTCGACCTTCGCGTAGTCCCCGATGTACAGGGGCCCCCGGAGTACGGCATCGGGATGCACTTCGGCCCCTTCAGCCACCCACACGCCCGGCGAGATCTCGAACCCGTCGATATCGACGTCGACCTTGCCCTCCAGCACGTCTGCCTGGGCCTTCACGTAGCTCTCGTGCGTGCCCACGTCCTCCCAGTAGCCCTCGGCGATGAAGCCGTAGACCGGCTTGCCTTCCTTCATCAGCTGCGGGAAGACGTCACCGGACCAGTCGACGGGCACATCGGCCTCGACATAGTCGAAGACCTCGGGCTCCATGACGTAGATACCCGTGTTCACGGTGTCCGAGAAGACCTGGCCCCAGGTCGGTTTCTCGAGGAAACGCTCGACCTTGCCCTCTTCGTCGACGATGGTGATGCCGAATTCCAACGGATTGGGCACACGCGTCAGACAGACGGTGACGAGCGCGCCCTTCTCCTTGTGGAAGCTGATCAACTCGGTGAGGTCGAAGTCGGTGAGCGCATCGCCGGAGATGACGAGGAAGGCGTCGTCCTTCAACGCCTCCTCGGCGTTCTTGACGCTTCCGGCGGTACCGAGTGGCTTCTCCTCGTTGGCATAGCTGAGCTCCATTCCGAGCTCTTCGCCGTCACCGAAGTAGTTCTTGACCAGCGACGCCAGGAACTGAACAGTTACGACGGTCTCATTGAGCCCATGCCTTTTGAGCAGCCTCAGAACGTGCTCCATGATCGGCCGGTTGGCCACCGGCAGGAGCGGCTTGGGCATGCTCGAGGTCATCGGGCGAAGGCGTGTGCCTTCGCCTCCGGCCATCACGACGGCCTTCATGTCGGAAGCGTCCTCCTAAAGAGACGACGGTCAAGCCGACTTCACCCGTCCAGATTGTCCCGCACTTTTCCGCCGCGGGCCATCGAGCCACTGCTACCGCCGATCGGCGAGGTCAGCCGGCCATGGCGTCCGCACGAACGAGACGGCGGACCTGTACCACGTAGAGGACTCCTGCCCACCAGTAGAGCGTTGTACCCCATCCCGCGAACGCCCATCCGAAAATAGCAGCGAGTGACGCGAGCCACCCACTTCCGTCACTGAGAAGAAGCAACGGGAAGGCGTACATCAGGTTGAAGGTCGCAGCCTTACCGAGGAAGTTCACCTGCGGCGGCGGATAGCCGTGCCGCCGCAGGATGAGCACCATCACCAGCAGAACCAGTTCCCGCGCTACAAGTACAGCCGTCAACCAGATCGGGAGAATCTCACGCCAGGTGAGGCCGGTCAGAGTGGCGACAATGTAGAGACGGTCGGCAGCCGGGTCGAGGAGCCGGCCGAGACTGCTGACCTGATTCCAGCGCCGTGCCAGCTTGCCGTCCAGGTAGTCGCTGACCCCGCTCAACGCCAGCACGAGAAAAGCCCAGCCATCGCTCTTCGGGCCCCCGAACTCCGGCCTCAGGATCAGCCACAAGAACAGAGGCACGCCAACGAGGCGAGCCATGCTCAGGATGTTCGGGATGGTGAAGACCCGGTTTGTCTGGACACGGGTCTCTTGGACCTCCACCCGGGAGCCTCCAGTAGGAAATGAGCCAACGATGCCCCCTGACCTTACCCCAACGCAAAAAAGCTCCGGCTCTTGGGCTGTCTGCCCAAGAGCCGGAGCTCTAAAAGGAGTTCGGCGGTGTCCTACTCTCCCACAGGGTCCCCCCTGCAGTACCATCGGCGCTGTAAGGCTTAGCTTCCGGGTTCGGAATGTAACCGGGCGTTT